>NZ_CP189593.1:3900000-4008499 GCF_050157035.1 Pseudarthrobacter sp. N5 | reverse complement strand
ACACAAACGGGACTGCCCCGGGTTTGCTTGACTCCTGACTTGTGAGGTGAGCTGCCGCGAGGATTTCGGACAGCGGAATTAGTGAATTCTTCTACGCTGCCAGGGCTGGCTGTTGATAACCATAGTGGACTTCGTTAGGCCGTCGGTAACCGAGCGCTGAGTGTCGGCGCCGACTATTGTAAAATCCCTCGATGTAGCGGATAACGTCACTGCGTGCTTGTGATTTCGTGGCGTAAACGGTCCGGTAAACACGCTCGTTCTTGAGCATCGAGAAGAAAGATTCCGCCATACTGTTATCCCAACACACGCCCGTGCGGCCCATCGATGAGCGCATCCCCAGACTGGTCACCAAGGCCCGAAACCCGGCCGAGGTATACACGCTGCCGCGGTCCGAGTGCCAGATCGCGTCAGGCTCGATCAGGGTCGTTGCGGCGGCGTTGTTGAGGGCGTCCGCCACGAGTTCAGTGCGCATGTGATCGGCGATCGACCAGCCGACGACCTTCTTCGAGTAGCAGTCAATGACGGTGGCCAGGTAAATGAACCCCTGCCAGGTGTGGATGTAAGTGATGTCGCCGACGAACTTCACCCCGGGACGTGTGGCGGTGAAGTCACGCTTGACGAGGTCAGGCATGTTGGCCGCGGCCAACGCGTCGGCCTCGGTGGTCGCCCGGAATGGCCGCGGCTGGCAGGCCAGGAGGCCCTCCTGGCGCATGACCTGCCGCACAAGCTCGGGCGAACATTCAATCTGTTCCGCCGCGAGGTCGGCATGGATTCGGCGATACCCGTACGTTCCTTCGGACTCCTCAAAATAGTGCTGGATCCGCGCTATCAGTGCCTTGCGCCGGGTGGCAGTCGCCGATTGCGGGCGCGTCAGCCAGTGGTAGAAACCGGACGTTGAGACTCCCAACCAGCGGCACATTTTCACGACCGAATTCAGGTTGGCGGGCTCAGTCTTTTGGGAGTCGATGTATTCGTACTTGCTCACTACCGCTGCTCCCGCGCGAAGTAAGCGGCTGCTTTTTTCAGGAACAGAGTCTCCGCGCGCAGCTCCTGATTTTCCCTCTCGAGCTCCTTCAGGCGGGCCCGCTCCGAGACCGTCAGGTCCGTCTCAGTGCCGCCGTTGGCCTCGCGGTATTTGTTCAGCCAATTGCGCAGAGTCTCGGGGCCGACACCGTATGTGGTGGCAACGTCCTTGATGGGCTTGGACGTGTTGATCACCTCACGGCACAACTCGTCTTTGAACTCCTGGGTGAAACGCCGGCGTGCTGCAGTCATGCTGATCTCTACTTTCAGTAGACCCCCATTTTAAGAGGGCCCACTGTCCGAGAACTCCGCGGCAGCTCAAGGATCCAGTCCTTACAGCAAGGATGTTCAACATGCCCAAGCCTTTCCCCGCCGAGTTCCGCCGTGACGTGGTCTCGGTTGCACGCAAGCACGAAGCCCCGATCTCGCAGATCGCTAAAGACTTCGGGATTTCCGAAGCAACCCTGCATAACTGGCTCAAGAAGGCCGACATCGAGGACGGCGCCCGTCCCGGAGTGACGGAGAAGGAAGCGGCAGAGCTCAGGGATGCCAGGAAGCGGATCCGGCTGCTGGAACAGGAGAACGAGATCCTCCGGCGGGCCGCGGCCTTCTTCGCCCGGGAGCTGCCCCCAAAATGAAGTTCCCGCTGGTCCTTGACCTTGCCGCAGATGGTATTCCCGTCGCGGTGGCCTGCCGGGTGCTGGGGTTCTCCAAACAGGCCTTTTACGCATGGAAAGCCGCGCCCGTCACTGAGCGCGACTGGTCCGATGCCCACCTGATCAACGCGGCGCTGGACGTCCACCGGGACGATCCGGCGTTCGGGTACCGGTTCATCGCCGACGAGCTTGAGGGCCAGGGTTTCAGCGCCGGAGAGAACCGGGTGGCGCGGCTGTGCAGCAGCCAGCAGATCTGGTCCGTGTTCGCTAAGAAGCGCGGTCTGACCCGTAAGGCCGGCCCGCCCGTGCATGATGACCACGTTCGTCGGGAATTCACCGCGGCGGAACCGGATCGGCTATGGCTCACGGACATCACCGAGCACCGGACCGACGAGGGCAAGCTCTACCTGTGCGCCATCAAGGACGTCTATTCCAACCGGATCGTGGGCTACTCCATCGATTCCCGGATGAAGGCGTCCCTGGCCGTCTCGGCCCTCCACAACGCGATAGCGCTACGGGATCCGGAGGGAACGGTGGTTCATAGTGACCGCGGTTCCCAATTCCGCTCCAATGCCTTCGTGCGGACGTTGAAGAGCAACGGGTTGAAAGGATCGATGGGGCGGGTCGGGGCGTGCGCCGACAATGCCGCCATGGAGTCATTCTTCTCACTCCTGCAGAAGAATGTCCTGGATCGCCAGCGATGGTCCACGAGGGCGGATCTGCGCCTGGCCATCGTGACTTGGATCGAGAAAACGTACCACCGGAAACGCCGTCAGCGGCGCCTGGGGCGGCTAACCCCGGTCGAGTTTGAGACAATCAATACCGGCCTCAAAGCCGCCTAGCAACACTAAACCCCGAGAGTCAACGAATTCCGGGGCAGTCCCAACCGGCTCTTGGTGGTTTGAGCTGCCGCGGAGTTCTCGGACAGTGGGCCCTCTTAAAATGGGGGTCTACTGAAAGTAGAGATCAGCATGACTGCAGCACGCCGGCGTTTCACCCAGGAGTTCAAAGACGAGTTGTGCCGTGAGGTGATCAACACGTCCAAGCCCATCAAGGACGTTGCCACCACATACGGTGTCGGCCCCGAGACTCTGCGCAATTGGCTGAACAAATACCGCGAGGCCAACGGCGGCACTGAGACGGACCTGACGGTCTCGGAGCGGGCCCGCCTGAAGGAGCTCGAGAGGGAAAATCAGGAGCTGCGCGCGGAGACTCTGTTCCTGAAAAAAGCAGCCGCTTACTTCGCGCGGGAGCAGCGGTAGTGAGCAAGTACGAATACATCGACTCCCAAAAGACTGAGCCCGCCAACCTGAATTCGGTCGTGAAAATGTGCCGCTGGTTGGGAGTCTCAACGTCCGGTTTCTACCACTGGCTGACGCGCCCGCAATCGGCGACTGCCACCCGGCGCAAGGCACTGATAGCGCGGATCCAGCACTATTTTGAGGAGTCCGAAGGAACGTACGGGTATCGCCGAATCCATGCCGACCTCGCGGCGGAACAGATTGAATGTTCGCCCGAGCTTGTGCGGCAGGTCATGCGCCAGGAGGGCCTCCTGGCCTGCCAGCCGCGGCCATTCCGGGCGACCACCGAGGCCGACGCGTTGGCCGCGGCCAACATGCCTGACCTCGTCAAGCGTGACTTCACCGCCACACGTCCCGGGGTGAAGTTCGTCGGCGACATCACTTACATCCACACCTGGCAGGGGTTCATTTACCTGGCCACCGTCATTGACTGCTACTCGAAGAAGGTCGTCGGCTGGTCGATCGCCGATCACATGCGCACTGAACTCGTGGCGGACGCCCTCAACAACGCCGCCGCAACGACCCTGATCGAGCCTGACGCGATCTGGCACTCGGACCGCGGCAGCGTGTATACCTCGGCCGGGTTTCGGGCCTTGGTGACCAGTCTGGGGATGCGCTCATCGATGGGCCGCACGGGCGTGTGTTGGGATAACAGTATGGCGGAATCTTTCTTCTCGATGCTCAAGAACGAGCGTGTTTACCGGACCGTTTACGCCACGAAATCACAAGCACGCAGTGACGTTATCCGCTACATCGAGGGATTTTACAATAGTCGGCGCCGACACTCAGCGCTCGGTTACCGACGGCCTAACGAAGTCCACTATGGTTATCAACAGCCAGCCCTGGCAGCGTAGAAGAATTCACTAATTCCGCTGTCCGAAATCCTCGCGGCAGCTCAGTACCTCGAGGGTGTATTTGCTGGTGTCGTGTTGGGTGACGAGTATTCCGTGCCTGCGCTCCAGTGCGGCGGGTATCAGTTGGTTGACGGCGTCGGTGAGCTGGTCGTCTCTGCTTTGGGTCTGGCTGACGGCGATGTCGAGGCGGAACGGGGTGGTTTCGTCCACGGTGGTGTCCTTGTCTGGGGCGGGCTTCGCGGCCGCGGGTTAGTTCCGCGGGGAGGGTGTTGGCGTGTTGGTGCGGAAGGCGAGGATGCCGCCCTGGTTGTTGAACATTGACCGGCCCTTTCCGGCGGGTTGGATCAGCCACAGCGTGTTCCCGTCATGGGTGACGCCGTCGGCGAGTCCGCGGGCGATTTCCTGGTTGTCATTGCTGAGCTTGATCTCGTCGCGGGTCCGGATCCTTCTCCAGTCGCGGACGTATTCCTCGGTGGTCATGGTCCTCTTTTCTGTGGGTAGCGCACGGTGCAGGGATTCTTTTTTGCGCAGCTGCGTTGTGGTGGAAGCAATCGCGTAGTACAGGGCGGGCACCGTATCGGTAGTTTTTGGCCGACGCCTGGTCCTGGATGTGCTTCAACGTCTTGACGTAGATGTCTTGGCGTGGATATTGACGGGTTTCTGGGGGAACGTCCTTGTGTGCGTCCACGCAAGCCGTGCCCATGGAGAGTGGCTGGCCGGCCCGGCCGAAGGTCTGCTGCGCACCGGCAAGGGTCCGTGAGCGGTTAAGGATGAACGCTTTATGGTGCCGGCCTGGCCGGCGGGACGGTGGTTGCGCGGTTATGGTGCAGTCGGTGTTCTTGTGCTCCTTCATCGGCGTTGAGGGAAGCGGGCCGTGCGTGACTTCGCCACGGCCGTTCGAAGGTCCGACCCGGGGGTTTGGGCGATGGACAGGTCCGCCGTTAATCTGAGGGGCCCGAAGAGAGGTTCGATCGGCCTGCGTGGGGTAGCACGCAGGCCGATCGAGGGGTCACTGCTCGGTGGCGTTGGAACGCCTATGCCTGCTTAGGCCTGTTGTTGTGGGGGGATTGGATCATCCGTCGGCGCCGGCAGGGGTGGTCGTGATCGTGTAGCCTTCGAGTTTGTTCGCAACGTCTGCGTACTTGTTGGTGAACGTGCCGGGGATCTTGACCTTGGAAGTGTCGACGCCGATCGTCTTCTCCATGTCGAAGATCACCTTGGGGCCACCGGCGGGCATGATCCCGTCGGGCAGGAACTGAGCCTTGTCCTGATCCAGCGCGGACACGTATTGGTCCTTGCTGATGGTGCTGTTCTGAACGAAGGTGGTGGGCAGCTTGTCGGCGATTTCTGCTGCCGAGTGGCTGTTGATCCAATGCATGGTGTCCACCAGAGCGTTGACGACCTTCTGGACGGCGTCCTCGTGGGACTTCACCCAGTCCGTCTGGGCGAGCAGCCCGGCCGCGGGCCACGCTCCGCCCAGTGCCTTCGTGACACCGTCGGAGGTGGCCAGGTCGATCGCCGGAACAGCGAGGTTCTTGCTCTCGAGTGCACCCACGGTGGGCTGGGTGGTCATGACGCAGTCGGCGGTGCCGCGCTGGATGGCCGCGATCGCGGTCGATCCGGCGCCCACGGCGAGGGTGTGGTAGTCCTTTTTGGTGAGGCCTGCTTTGGATGCGAGGAACTGGGTCAGTATGTCGGTTCCGGAACCGAGGTCGGTGACCCCGATGGTCTTGTCTTTGAAGTCGGCTGCTGACTGGACGCCGCTGTTGGGGCCGCACATCACCCGTTCCCCTGGGGCGCCCGAGAGCTGAACGAGGTTGATCACGTTTTTGCCCTTGGCCTGGAAGTCGACGGTGTGGACATACCACGCACCGACCATGTCGACCTGTCCGGAGGCCATCGCGTCCTCGGCTCCGACGCCGCCGTGCTGCTCGGTCGAGAGTTCGACGTTGACTCCGTATTTCTTGTAGTAGCCCAGCTGTTCGGCGAGCTGGTAGGGCAGGTAGATCTGCTTGTCGATGCCGCCGATCATGATCGAGACGGTGGGCATGTCCGCGGCAGCACTGCCGCTTGCGGGGCTGCTTCCGCTGCCGCTTCCGGAGCTGGTGCCGCAGGCCGCGAGGCTAAGTGCGATCACTCCGGCAGCGCCGACGGCGTAGATCTTGTTCTTCATCATGGGTGTACGTTTCCTTTGTTTATGTTGAGGATCCGAGTGGTGGGTACGGGGAAGGAATGAGGGCGAGCCTCAGATGGCGTGTGCTTCAGAGCGGTTTGGCGGCCGCCATTTCAGCAGCGAGTCCTCCAGCAGGGAGATCAGGTATTCCGCGCCGAGGGTGACCACGGCGATGATCACCATGCAGGCGAAGACCGTGTCGGGATCGAAGGTCCCCTGCGCCTGACTGATGATCAGCCCGATTCCGTGCTGGGCGCCGAGCACTTCGGCGACGAGCGCGCCGATGATCGCGAAGCCGAACGCGCTGTGCAGGCTCGCGATGATCCACGTCATCGCCGACGGGATGGTCACGTGCGCTGCGACCTGAAGCGGCGATGCACCCAGTACGCGCACGTTCCCGACTAGGTTCTGGTCCACCTCGCGGACGCCCTGGAAGGCGTTGAAGAAGACGATGAAGAAGACCAGCACCGCCGCGAGGAGCACCTTCGGGAAGGTTCCGAGGCCGAACGCGACGATGAAGATCGATCCGAGCACGATCCTGGGGATTGAATTCACGATCCGGATGTACGGGCCGACGACGGCTGAGAGGTACTTGTTCGAGCCCAGGAGGATTCCGAGCAAGACCCCGACGAACGTGCCGAGCAGGAAGCCCATGAAGGCCTCCTGCACCGTGATCCAGAGGTTCTCCCAGATGCTGCCGAATGCCGTGCCCTCAGTGAAGAGCAGCACCAGGCTGTTCCAGATTCCGGATGGCTGGCCGAAGAAGAACTTGTCGACCCAGCCGACGGCCGTGAACCACTGCCAGCCCCCGATGACGATCACCGCCAGGGCGGCCCGCCCGATCCAGATCCACATCGTGCGCCGTTTCATGGCGCGCCGGGCGGAGTCCTGTTGCTCTGTGGGCTGCTCGTGTGTGAGTGCGCCGCGGTGGGTTGTCGTTGTCATGCTGCTGCACCTGCCGTTTGCTTGTAGGCCCGGGTGACCTCGTCTTTCAGGGATTCCCAGATCCGGCCCTGCAGTTCCAGGAAGCGCCCCTCGTGGCGGATCTGCTGGACATCGCCGCGCGGTCTGGGAAGATCGATGTCGAAGACATCCTTGATCGTGCCGGGGCTGCTGGTCATGATGACCACTTTGTCGGCGAGGGCCACGGCCTCGTCGAGGTCGTGGGTGATGAACAGGACCGAGGGGCGCAGTTCTTCCCAGAGCTGCAGCAGTTCGTTCTGCATGATCGCCTTGGTCTGCACGTCAAGGGCGCCGAAGGGCTCATCCATCAACAGGATCCGGGGGTTGTTGATCAGCGCCGCGGCCATGGCGACGCGCTTGCGCATGCCGCCGGACAACTGGTGCGGATAGCGGTCCTCGAAGCCGGCCAGGCCCACGCGGCGCAGCCAGTCCATGGCCAGCACGGTGGCTTCGCGCTTGGGCGTGCCGAGTAGGACCGGGCCGGTCAGCACGTTGCCCAGGACGGTCTTCCAAGGGAAGAGCGCGTCCGCTTGGAACATGTAGCTGACGCCCTTCGTGATGCCGTCCACGATCTGATCGTGGACGCTGACCGAGCCGGCGCTTGGCTGCTCCAGGCCCGAGACCTGGGCCAGCGTCGTGGACTTGCCGCAGCCCGTCGGTCCGACGATCGCGCAGAACTGGCCGGGTTCGACTTTAAGGTTCACGTCACGGATGGCGGTGAATATCTCGCCCTTGGGCGTGAGGTAACGCTTGGTCAACCCAACGATGTCGATACCCGCCGCATCCTCGGCTCTTTCGGGGGCCGCGGGCGGCCGGTGGTGATGGTTAGCATCCATGTGCTAAGGCCTCTCTGTCTTTCGGTTCATGTGAGCACTCGCTACCAGACGCGCCACTGAGGTGCGTCAGGGAATCGAGACGGTCCGGTGTTTCGTTCCGGTTCAACGGCATCGTGAAACTACGGTTTTGGTGGTGAATACGGTTTTGGTGGTGAAGCTGCCGCACGTTGCCAACGGAAGGCCCGCTCCATGACGGCCCTCCAGAATCGGGGGTGGCTTCCAGCAGCAAGGGGGGCCCGAACGCCGGCCGTGCGGCTGCTTCTTTGTCGTTCTGACACCGTTGTCACTCGAATCCCTTCCTTGCGTGATGTGGATCACGGAAACTATGTAAAGCTTAGAAAGTGATTGTTCGTGTCAGAAGACTTCAGTAAGATGTGCGCCTTAACAGCAAAAGTGCACGTTTTGTGCGTTTTCTGCACGAGGGTAAATGCCGAGCAACGGTGCGGATTCCGGTGAGCCGCGCGTCGGTGGCACCGCGCCTGCGGGCCGGCGGTCATTCCTTGACCCTGACCACCCAGATCCTCCTCGGCTCGCTCTCGCTGCTGCTGCTCACCGTCGTCCTGGGCGGCTTTCTGTTCACGCTGATCAGCAACCAGACCCTGGAGCGGCAGTACCAGCTGCGTGCCCTGGGCATCGCGACCACCACCGCGCAGATGCCGGAAATCCGCTCCGCCCTGGCGGCAGAGGATCCCAAGCACATCATCGACGGGCTCGCCCGGGAGATCACGGGCACCGCGCAGTCCGCCTACGTTGTGGTTACCGACCGCAACGGCATCCGGTTCTCCCACCCGGACCCGGCACTGATCGGGCACAAGCTGGAGGAACCCGTCGCCGCACTGGACGGCCAAACCCACGTGGGCTTCAACCAGGGCAGCCTGGGCAAGTCGGCCAACGCCAAGGCCCCGATCTTCGGGGCGGACGGCTCGGTGATAGGCCAAGTGTCGGTGGGCATCGAGGAGACCCAGGTGTTCGAGAACCAGGTCCAGAACATCTGGCTGATAACCGGGTTCTCGGCGCTGGTACTGGCCCTGGGCGTCGGCGTTTCGCTGTTGCTCTCCCGCCGGATCAAGCGTGTCACCTTCAACCTGGAGCCGGCCGAGATCGCTTCCCTGTTGCAAGAGCGTGAGGCGCTACTGCACGGGATCCGGGAGGCCGTCGTCGGCCTTGACGACGACGGGAGGGTCACGGTGATCAACGGGGAGGCCCGGCGGCTGCTCCAGATCGAGGGCGCGGCACTGGGAAAACCGGTTGCTGAGCTGATTCCGGACGGGCGGCTTCGGGACCTGCTCACCGGCAAGATCCCCGGCGCGGACCAGGTGGCGCTGACGGAGGACGCCCTGCTGGTGGTCAACCGCATGCCCGTCTCGAGCGCCGGGCGGAGCATCGGTTCCGTCGTCACCCTGCGGGACCGCACAGAGATCGAGAGCCTGGTCCGGGACCTGCACTCCGTACGGGGCCTGATGGAGGCAATGCGCGCCCTGGAGCACGAATACGCCAACCGGCTGCACATCGTCGGCGGGCTGCTGGAGATGGGGGACGTGGAGCAGGCCAAAAGCTACGTCTCGCAGGTATCCGCCATGTCCACGTCGCTGGGCGAAGGTCTGCGCGCAAGGATCGCGCCGCCGGAGCTGGCGGCCCTGCTGCTGGCCAAGATCACCGTTGCCGCCGAACAGGACGTACAAATCGAGGTGAGCCCTGAGTCCCGGCTGGACCACCCGCAGGTGGACCAGCCGGAACTGTTGACCGTCGTGGGCAACCTCTTGGACAACGCCGTGGACGCGCTGGCCAACACGCCCCGGCCGCGCACGGTCACGGTAGAGTTTGACGACGCCGACGGCGTTTTCGTCGCCGTGCGCGACAACGGCCCCGGCGTCCCGGCAGACAAGATCGACCAGGTGGTGGTGGACGGCTACTCCACCAAGGACCCGCGGCCGGGAATGCGGCGTGGAATCGGGCTGGCCCTGGTGGCGAGGATTGTGCACCGGGCCGGGGGAACCCTGGATGTGTTCCCGGGGCCCGGCGGTAATTTTGAGGTGTGGCTGCCGGCGAACCCGCACCACCGGACACGGACAGGAGGGGCGGGCATTGATCAAAACATTGGTGGTTGACGACGATTTCAGGGTCGCCGGAATCCACGCGGCCCGCGTGGCCAAGGTTGACGGCTTCGAATGCGTGGGCCAGGTGTACAGCGCCGCAGCAGCGCGCGAAGCAATCGCCCGTCTACACCCGGACCTGCTCTTGCTGGACGTGCACCTTCCCGACGAGGACGGGCTCTCCCTGCTGCGGTCCCTGCAGGCGGCCGGAACCCAGGTCGATTGCATCATTATCACTGCCGCCCAGGACCTGGCCACCGTAAAGTCAGCCATGAGCAGCGGCGCAGTCTATTACCTCGTCAAGCCCTTCAGCTCTGACCGGCTCCGCTCACAGCTGGAGGCATACCGGAGATGGCGGCAAGAGCTGGCGTCCGCATCAACCGCCAACCAGGCAACCGTCGACAGCCTCTACAACGCGCGCTCGGCCGGGATCAGGGCCGCCGCCCCGGCCCCGCGCCTGCAGCCCACCATGCAAAAAGCGCTCGACGCCGTCCGTGCCGCCGGCGGTCCCGTCAGCGCCGCGGAGATCTCCGAACGGCTCGGGATCAGCCGCCCGACCGCCCAGCGTTACCTCAGCGCACTCGAACGCAAGGGCCTTCTCATCCTGGACCTCACCTACGGCGGCACCGGCCGGCCGCTGAACACCTACACTGTCCCGCAGCCGTGAGCGGCGGGACAGATGTGTACTACTGATGTGAGACACCGTAGTCCACCTCAGGATGCCGTGCCGGCGCTCCTCCATGGCCCTGGTGCGGGCGCCCCCGACGGCGGTATCCAGTTCCTCATCCAGGAGGGCTGCGTTCTGGGCGCGGATTTCACGAACGAGGTCCGTTCTGGTTTTGATCATGGCATGGTCTGAGCTGCCGCGGAGTTCTCGGACAGTGGGCCCTCTTAAAATGGGGGTCTACTGAAAGTAGAGATCAGCATGACTGCAGCACGCCGGCGTTTCACCCAGGAGTTCAAAGACGAGTTGTGCCGTGAGGTGATCAACACGTCCAAGCCCATCAAGGACGTTGCCACCACATACGGTGTCGGCCCCGAGACTCTGCGCAATTGGCTGAACAAATACCGCGAGGCCAACGGCGGCACTGAGACGGACCTGACGGTCTCGGAGCGGGCCCGCCTGAAGGAGCTCGAGAGGGAAAATCAGGAGCTGCGCGCGGAGACTCTGTTCCTGAAAAAAGCAGCCGCTTACTTCGCGCGGGAGCAGCGGTAGTGAGCAAGTACGAATACATCGACTCCCAAAAGACTGAGCCCGCCAACCTGAATTCGGTCGTGAAAATGTGCCGCTGGTTGGGAGTCTCAACGTCCGGTTTCTACCACTGGCTGACGCGCCCGCAATCGGCGACTGCCACCCGGCGCAAGGCACTGATAGCGCGGATCCAGCACTATTTTGAGGAGTCCGAAGGAACGTACGGGTATCGCCGAATCCATGCCGACCTCGCGGCGGAACAGATTGAATGTTCGCCCGAGCTTGTGCGGCAGGTCATGCGCCAGGAGGGCCTCCTGGCCTGCCAGCCGCGGCCATTCCGGGCGACCACCGAGGCCGACGCGTTGGCCGCGGCCAACATGCCTGACCTCGTCAAGCGTGACTTCACCGCCACACGTCCCGGGGTGAAGTTCGTCGGCGACATCACTTACATCCACACCTGGCAGGGGTTCATTTACCTGGCCACCGTCATTGACTGCTACTCGAAGAAGGTCGTCGGCTGGTCGATCGCCGATCACATGCGCACTGAACTCGTGGCGGACGCCCTCAACAACGCCGCCGCAACGACCCTGATCGAGCCTGACGCGATCTGGCACTCGGACCGCGGCAGCGTGTATACCTCGGCCGGGTTTCGGGCCTTGGTGACCAGTCTGGGGATGCGCTCATCGATGGGCCGCACGGGCGTGTGTTGGGATAACAGTATGGCGGAATCTTTCTTCTCGATGCTCAAGAACGAGCGTGTTTACCGGACCGTTTACGCCACGAAATCACAAGCACGCAGTGACGTTATCCGCTACATCGAGGGATTTTACAATAGTCGGCGCCGACACTCAGCGCTCGGTTACCGACGGCCTAACGAAGTCCACTATGGTTATCAACAGCCAGCCCTGGCAGCGTAGAAGAATTCACTAATTCCGCTGTCCGAAATCCTCGCGGCAGCTCAGTGGCGCGGATGAGGATTTCTGGGGGTCTAGAACCGGACTACCGCTGCCCGCAGACGGGAGAGGAGTCTATTCTTACGCCTCGAGTAGCGATGTCCCCTTGTTGGTCCGCGAGAATGCGATCAGGCTTGACCTTGATCCGAAAGACCGCGGACGTGACTCGCGCCAGGGAAAGGATCGGCCGGCGGTTTCAGCCCGCAACGCCGCAGGCGAGGGCAGCCGACCGGGCGCTTGTCATTGCTGAACCAAAATCCTTTACTCTGCGCTGACAGCTAGCCACTCGGTCACTTCGGGCCATGCTGGGGCGAGCAATCACCGCAGACCATCGTGTGAGCCACTACACACCAACTACTCTTCCCTAATGATGGCTGTAGGGGGCCACGCTAACGCCGTTTTGGTGCGGGTTGGCGGGGTTTTTGGGGTGTGGGTGGGGGTGGGGTGGTGGATTTGCGTGGGGTGTTGGTGGGGTGTATTGTTTTCTAAGTCGCCGCGAGGGAGACCAGCGAGAAGCTGGGTCCCGGAGGTGGCCAATCCCTTTCTTTTATGGCCGGTTTCCGGTGGTGCTTTGTTGTGCTTCTGGTTGGTGGTGGGGATGG
The DNA here is from genome assembly GCF_050157035.1 of Pseudarthrobacter sp. N5. Lineage (GTDB taxonomy): Bacteria > Actinomycetota > Actinomycetes > Actinomycetales > Micrococcaceae > Arthrobacter. The sequence goes on along the minus strand of NZ_CP189593.1, from coordinate 3,995,853 downwards.
TTTGTCTGCTGGTGTGGTCCTGGGAACGGGATTTGCATCGGGTGGGGAAACCGGGTAAGTTTGTGAAGTTGCTCCGGAGCGATCCGGGACTGTGGTTTGGTCCTGGTGGTGCCGGGTGTGTCTGTTGTTTGAGAACTCAATAGTGTGCCAAGTTTGTTGATACCGGTTTATTTTATATGAATTGGTTGAATTTGCCGGATCCTGCCACCCCGTGGTTGGGGTCTGGTTTTTACAGCTGGTTTCAAATTTTGTGCAGTCGGCATGCCCCGTTTTCCCGGGGGTGTTGGTTGTGTCTGTTTTTGTTTTACTTCAACGGAGAGTTTGATCCTGGCTCAGGATGAACGCTGGCGGCGTGCTTTAACACATGCAAGTCGAACGATGAACCCCAGCTTGCTGGGGGGATTAGTGGCGAACGGGTGAGTAACACGTGAGTAACCTGCCCTTAACTCTGGGATAAGCCTGGGAAACTGGGTCTAATACCGGATATGACTCCTCATCGCATGGTGGGGGTGGAAAGCTTTTTGTGGTTTTGGATGGACTCGCGGCCTATCAGCTTGTTGGTGAGGTAATGGCTCACCAAGGCGACGACGGGTAGCCGGCCTGAGAGGGTGACCGGCCACACTGGGACTGAGACACGGCCCAGACTCCTACGGGAGGCAGCAGTGGGGAATATTGCACAATGGGCGCAAGCCTGATGCAGCGACGCCGCGTGAGGGATGACGGCCTTCGGGTTGTAAACCTCTTTCAGTAGGGAAGAAGCGAAAGTGACGGTACCTGCAGAAGAAGCGCCGGCTAACTACGTGCCAGCAGCCGCGGTAATACGTAGGGCGCAAGCGTTATCCGGAATTATTGGGCGTAAAGAGCTCGTAGGCGGTTTGTCGCGTCTGCCGTGAAAGTCCGGGGCTCAACTCCGGATCTGCGGTGGGTACGGGCAGACTAGAGTGATGTAGGGGAGACTGGAATTCCTGGTGTAGCGGTGAAATGCGCAGATATCAGGAGGAACACCGATGGCGAAGGCAGGTCTCTGGGCATTAACTGACGCTGAGGAGCGAAAGCATGGGGAGCGAACAGGATTAGATACCCTGGTAGTCCATGCCGTAAACGTTGGGCACTAGGTGTGGGGGACATTCCACGTTTTCCGCGCCGTAGCTAACGCATTAAGTGCCCCGCCTGGGGAGTACGGCCGCAAGGCTAAAACTCAAAGGAATTGACGGGGGCCCGCACAAGCGGCGGAGCATGCGGATTAATTCGATGCAACGCGAAGAACCTTACCAAGGCTTGACATGAACCGGAAATACCTGGAAACAGGTGCCCCGCTTGCGGTCGGTTTACAGGTGGTGCATGGTTGTCGTCAGCTCGTGTCGTGAGATGTTGGGTTAAGTCCCGCAACGAGCGCAACCCTCGTTCTATGTTGCCAGCGCGTTATGGCGGGGACTCATAGGAGACTGCCGGGGTCAACTCGGAGGAAGGTGGGGACGACGTCAAATCATCATGCCCCTTATGTCTTGGGCTTCACGCATGCTACAATGGCCGGTACAAAGGGTTGCGATACTGTGAGGTGGAGCTAATCCCAAAAAGCCGGTCTCAGTTCGGATTGGGGTCTGCAACTCGACCCCATGAAGTCGGAGTCGCTAGTAATCGCAGATCAGCAACGCTGCGGTGAATACGTTCCCGGGCCTTGTACACACCGCCCGTCAAGTCACGAAAGTTGGTAACACCCGAAGCCGGTGGCCTAACCCCTTGTGGGAGGGAGCTGTCGAAGGTGGGACTGGCGATTGGGACTAAGTCGTAACAAGGTAGCCGTACCGGAAGGTGCGGCTGGATCACCTCCTTTCTAAGGAGCACCTACAATGTCCTGTTCCCCGTGTATGCGGGGTGTGGGGGTTGTCAGGAGTACAGCCCGTTTCGCGGACGGAAGTTCCGCGGCGGGTGCTCATGGGTGGAATATCAGCAAATAGCGGTTGCCGGTTCTTTCCGGTGCCTAGTACGGTGTCTGTGTTTTCCTTCGGGAGGGTGCGGGTGCGTGGAACGGTGCCGGCGGGGGTTGGTGGTTTAGTGTTTGGCACACTGTTGGGTCCTGAGGCAACAGGGTCATGGCGTATGCCTGTATCTCCTTTTTGTGGGGGGTGCGGGTGTGTGGTGTGGGTTTGTTTGTTTCTGGTTTCCTGGCTGCAGCGATCATGCATGTGTCCCTTTCGGGGGTTGTGTGTGGGGTGTGTGGTTTGGGGTTGTTGTTTGAGAACTACATAGTGGACGCGAGCATCTTTTATAAGAAGCAATTTCCAAGAATATGAACCTGGATCTTATCTGTGCGTCGTGTGTCCTTTCGGGGGTGTGCGTTCGTGTGGGTATGTTTTCGTGGTTCTCTCGTGAATTAGTTTTTTTGATCTTTTGTGGTCAAGTTTTTAAGAGCACACGGTGGATGCCTTGGCATTAGGAGCCGAAGAAGGACGTAGGAATCTGCGATAAGCCTGGGGGAGTCGATAACCGGACTGTGATCCCAGGGTGTCCGAATGGGGAAACCCCGCCAGGGGCGCGAGCTGCCTGGTGACCCGCATCTGAACACATAGGGTGCGTGGGGGGAACGCGGGGAAGTGAAACATCTCAGTACCCGCAGGAAGAGAAAACAACAGTGATTCCGTCAGTAGTGGCGAGCGAACGCGGATCAGGCTAAACCGTTCCATGTGTGATAGCCGGCGGGCGTTGCATGGTCGGGGTTGTGGGACTTTCCGTTCTGTCTCTGCCGGGACAGTGAGGTGAGTAGTACAGGCATAGGTGAACGGTCTTGAAAGGCCGGCCAGAGAGGGTGTGAGCCCCGTAACCGAAATGTTGTGTACCGCCTGGAGAGTATCCCAAGTAGCACGGGGCCCGAGAAATCCCGTGTGAATCTGTCAGGACCACCTGATAAGCCTAAATACTCCCTAATGACCGATAGCGGACCAGTACCGTGAGGGAAAGGTGAAAAGTACCCCGGGAGGGGAGTGAAACAGTACCTGAAACCGTGTGCTTACAATCCGTCGGAGCCAGTCTGATTCTGGTGACGGCGTGCCTTTTGAAGAATGAGCCTGCGAGTTAGTGTTACGTCGCGAGGTTAACCCGTGTGGGGAAGCCGTAGCGAAAGCGAGTCTGAACAGGGCGTTGCAGTGGCGTGATCTAGACCCGAAGCGAAGTGATCTACCCATGGCCAGGTTGAAGCGACGGTAAGACGTCGTGGAGGACCGAACCCACTTCAGTTGAAAATGGAGGGGATGAGCTGTGGGTAGGGGTGAAAGGCCAATCAAACTTCGTGATAGCTGGTTCTCCCCGAAATGCATTTAGGTGCAGCGTTGCGTGTTTCTTACCGGAGGTAGAGCTACTGGATGGCTAATGGGCCCTACAAGGTTACTGACGTCAGCCAAACTCCGAATGCCGGTAAGTGAGAGCGCAGCAGTGAGACTGTGGGGGATAAGCTTCATAGTCGAGAGGGAAACAGCCCAGACCACCAACTAAGGCCCCTAAGCGTGTGCTAAGTGGGAAAGGATGTGGAGTTGCGAAGACAACCAGGAGGTTGGCTTAGAAGCAGCCATCCTTAAAAGAGTGCGTAATAGCTCACTGGTCAAGTGATTCCGCGCCGACAATGTAGCGGGGCTCAAGTACACCGCCGAAGTTGTGGATTTCAGATATTAGCTAAGCCGGAGACTTGTTCTTCTGGTTCAGGCGTCTGGAGTGGTAGGGGAGCGTCGTGTGGGCAGTGAAGTCGCGGTGTAAACCAGCGGTGGAGCCTACACGAGTGAGAATGCAGGCATGAGTAGCGAAAGACGGGTGAGAAACCCGTCCGCCGAATGATCAAGGGTTCCAGGGTCAAGCTAATCTGCCCTGGGTAAGTCGGGACCTAAGGCGAGGCCGACAGGCGTAGTCGATGGACAACGGGTTGATATTCCCGTACCGGCGAAAAACCGTCCATGCTGAACAGGGGATACTAACTGCCCGAGACCTGCCTGACCGTCCTTCGGGATGGAAGGGTTTTGGTGGAGCGCGGGACCTGATCCTGGGAGGTAAGCGTATTAACAGGTGTGACGCAGGAAGGTAGCTGAGCCGGGCGATGGTAGTCCCGGTCCAAGGATGTAGGGCGAACGGTAGGCAAATCCGCTGTTCATGATGCCTGAGACCCGATGGGACTCCCGTAAGGGGGGATTCAGTGATCCTATGCTGCCTAGAAAAGCATCGACGCGAGGTTTTAGCCGCCCGTACCCCAAACCGACACAGGTGATCAGGTAGAGAATACTAAGGCGATCGAGAGAATTATGGTTAAGGAACTCGGCAAAATGCCCCCGTAACTTCGGGAGAAGGGGGCCCCCATCGTGAACCACACTTGCTGTGGGGAGCGTGCAGGGGCCGCAGAGACCAGGGGGAAGCGACTGTTTACTAAAAACACAGGTCCGTGCGAAGTCGCAAGACGATGTATACGGACTGACTCCTGCCCGGTGCTGGAAGGTTAAGAGGACCGGTTAGCCGCAAGGCGAAGCTGAGAATTCAAGCCCCAGTAAACGGCGGTGGTAACTATAACCATCCTAAGGTAGCGAAATTCCTTGTCGGGTAAGTTCCGACCTGCACGAATGGAGTAACGACTTCCCCGCTGTCTCAACCATAAACTCGGCGAAATTGCAGTACGAGTAAAGATGCTCGTTACGCGCAGCAGGACGGAAAGACCCCGAGACCTTTACTATAGTTTGGTATTGGTGTTCGGAGTGGCTTGTGTAGGATAGGTGGGAGACGTTGAAGCCCGGACGCCAGTTCGGGTGGAGTCATCGTTGAAATACCACTCTGGTCACTTTGGACATCTAACTTCGGCCCGTAATCCGGGTCAGGGACAGTGCCTGATGGGTAGTTTAACTGGGGCGGTTGCCTCCTAAAAAGTAACGGAGGCGCCCAAAGGTTCCCTCAGCCTGGTTGGCAATCAGGTGTCGAGTGTAAGTGCACAAGGGAGCTTGACTGTGAGAGAGACATCTCAAGCAGGGACGAAAGTCGGGACTAGTGATCCGGCGGTACATTGTGGAATGGCCGTCGCTCAACGGATAAAAGGTACCTCGGGGATAACAGGCTGATCTTGCCCAAGAGTCCATATCGACGGCATGGTTTGGCACCTCGATGTCGGCTCGTCGCATCCTGGGGCTGGAGTAGGTCCCAAGGGTTGGGCTGTTCGCCCATTAAAGCGGTACGCGAGCTGGGTTTAGAACGTCGTGAGACAGTTCGGTCCCTATCCGCTGCGCGCGCAGGAAATTTGAGAAGGGCTGTCCTTAGTACGAGAGGACCGGGACGGACGAACCTCTGGTGTGTCAGTTGTACTGCCAAGTGCACCGCTGATTAGCTACGTTCGGATGGGATAACCGCTGAAAGCATCTAAGCGGGAAGCCCGCTTCGAGATGAGATTTCCATACACCTTGTGTGTGAGAGGCCCCCAGCCAGACCACTGGGTTGATAGGCCGGATGTGGAAGCGAGGACTAACGACTCGTGAAGCTGACCGGTACTAATAGGCCGATAACTTACACCACACACCATTGGTGAACGGATTCAAAAGACGTTCACATCAACAACGGTACAAAGAAACAAGACTGCTTGCGTCCACTATGTGGTTCCCAAACAACAAACCCGTACCCACGGCAGCGTTGTTCCAGGGAACAAAAACACCACACAACTACATAACACCACCACACCCGGCCCAGGCCCGGAACGGTGGAACCACAGAAGTTGTAACCACAGACTTCCCACCCCGCACCCCTCACAGGGAAACGGGGACGGGACAAAGGGTTACGGCGGTCACAGCGTGGGGGAAACGCCCGGTCCCATTCCGAACCCGGAAGCTAAGACCCACAGCGCCGATGGTACTGCACCCGGGAGGGTGTGGGAGAGTAGGACACCGCCGGACAACCATTAAGGCCAGGCCCCGACACACGTCGGGGCCTGACCCCTTTAACAGGCTCTTCGTGGTTCGTGGGGAAAGTGATTCCCGGGTGAGTGTCATGCCGCCGTCCGGACGGCACTTCTCAAGAGGATAACCGATTTGTAATTGGCGGCGTTGCGATAGCCGCGCGCGGTGCGTTTGATATTTTTTATCGCCGTGTTGTTGGCCTCGACCTTGCCCGTCGTGGCGCCGGTGATGATGAGTACTTCGATTTCCGCCCACCACCGGCAGATCGTGCGGTAGAGCCTGTTCGTCTCGGGCCTGCCGGCTGCTTTGACCAGGATCTCGAGTTCGTCCTTGGCGGCTGCGGCCTCTTCGAGCGACGCGGTCCGCAGCAGGGCCCTGAGCTGTTCCTTCACGTTCCAGACAGCCTGCAGCGTTCCGGTGGGATCGTCGGCTGCGAACACTTCTTCCAGCCGGTGAGCTGCCCTCCCGGAGAGGGTGTCTGAGCTGCCGCGGAGTTCTCGGACAGTGGGCCCTCTTAAAATGGGGGTCTACTGAAAGTAGAGATCAGCATGACTGCAGCACGCCGGCGTTTCACCCAGGAGTTCAAAGACGAGTTGTGCCGTGAGGTGATCAACACGTCCAAGCCCATCAAGGACGTTGCCACCACATACGGTGTCGGCCCCGAGACTCTGCGCAATTGGCTGAACAAATACCGCGAGGCCAACGGCGGCACTGAGACGGACCTGACGGTCTCGGAGCGGGCCCGCCTGAAGGAGCTCGAGAGGGAAAATCAGGAGCTGCGCGCGGAGACTCTGTTCCTGAAAAAAGCAGCCGCTTACTTCGCGCGGGAGCAGCGGTAGTGAGCAAGTACGAATACATCGACTCCCAAAAGACTGAGCCCGCCAACCTGAATTCGGTCGTGAAAATGTGCCGCTGGTTGGGAGTCTCAACGTCCGGTTTCTACCACTGGCTGACGCGCCCGCAATCGGCGACTGCCACCCGGCGCAAGGCACTGATAGCGCGGATCCAGCACTATTTTGAGGAGTCCGAAGGAACGTACGGGTATCGCCGAATCCATGCCGACCTCGCGGCGGAACAGATTGAATGTTCGCCCGAGCTTGTGCGGCAGGTCATGCGCCAGGAGGGCCTCCTGGCCTGCCAGCCGCGGCCATTCCGGGCGACCACCGAGGCCGACGCGTTGGCCGCGGCCAACATGCCTGACCTCGTCAAGCGTGACTTCACCGCCACACGTCCCGGGGTGAAGTTCGTCGGCGACATCACTTACATCCACACCTGGCAGGGGTTCATTTACCTGGCCACCGTCATTGACTGCTACTCGAAGAAGGTCGTCGGCTGGTCGATCGCCGATCACATGCGCACTGAACTCGTGGCGGACGCCCTCAACAACGCCGCCGCAACGACCCTGATCGAGCCTGACGCGATCTGGCACTCGGACCGCGGCAGCGTGTATACCTCGGCCGGGTTTCGGGCCTTGGTGACCAGTCTGGGGATGCGCTCATCGATGGGCCGCACGGGCGTGTGTTGGGATAACAGTATGGCGGAATCTTTCTTCTCGATGCTCAAGAACGAGCGTGTTTACCGGACCGTTTACGCCACGAAATCACAAGCACGCAGTGACGTTATCCGCTACATCGAGGGATTTTACAATAGTCGGCGCCGACACTCAGCGCTCGGTTACCGACGGCCTAACGAAGTCCACTATGGTTATCAACAGCCAGCCCTGGCAGCGTAGAAGAATTCACTAATTCCGCTGTCCGAAATCCTCGCGGCAGCTCAGTCGCCTGCCCGCAGGAGCAGCATGCGGTGGGCCCAAGCCTTGTCGACGGCCCTGCCGCGCCTGCCCTTGACCTGCTGGGATAGGTTCTGCCGGGCCTCGGTCATGGCCTGGTTGGCCAGCGAGACCAGATGGAAATGATCCACCGCGACCGCGGTGCGCGGCAGCCACATCCGCAACGCCTTCCTGAACGCCGCGGACGGGTCGATCGCCACGACCTGCATCCCAAGCCGCCAGTGAAGCGGCCGGGCGAACAGCCACTCCCCGACACCCTTGTGGTCCCGCCCGTCCACGATGCCCAGGACCTGGCCGGTATCCAGGTCCACGATGGTTGTCATCCAGGGCTCGAACCGTGTCCACGACTTTGATTCCGGGTCCTGGAAGTAGCGCACCGAGCGGAACCGGTGTTCATCGATGCCCAGCATTCGGGGGCTGAGCTTGTCCACGTCGGGCAACTGCAGCATGCATGCTTCGTTGACGGCGGCACGGACCATCCACCACGACACCGCGAAGCCGGCCGCGGTCTCCGAGAAGGCACGGCCCGAACGGATGACCGCGTCCACAAGCTGGTCCCGGAGCCGGCCGGTCGAGCGGGCACCGCGCGGGACCTCGACGGTGGCTTCGAAGAACGTCCTGCGGGCGCATTCGGATTCATCGCAGAAATACCGGCGCTTGGACCAGATGACCTCCACCGGCCCGGCGACGGGAATGTCGCGGACCCCCTGGAGGCGCCGTGAGTGCCGGCGTGTGCCGATCACACCGCAGTCCGGGCACCCCGATTCGACGACGCTCTCGACCAGGATTCTGCGCTGGCCGAAGCCCGGAATCTCGGTTGAAAGAACGCGGTAGTCCGGCAGGTTGAAGATGGCGGTGGCAGCGTCAGGGCCCCGGGAACTAAGCTCGGTCAAGGCTCGTAGTCCTGTCATCGAAGAATGCGTCAAGAACATCCATCACCACAGGGCTACGGGCCCTTCTCGTCTAAAGACACGACCCCGAATTCACCACGAACCGCGGAGAGCCCTTTAACAACCACCCACACACCAACACCCCACACAAACCCGCCACAGTTACAGAGACGCAAACCACTCAGCCGGGACCCTGGACGTTTCGTGGGGAAATTGGCTTCCGGGATGAGTGGCATGCCACCGGATGCAGCATGATCAAACGCGCAGGTTGACCGCGCAGCGTCTGACGGTGGAACCAGCCGCACCCAGCAGACCGCAGTCGTCCCTCACTGCGCTCCCTGACGATGCCTGAACCGGCCGATCCGGCAACTGCACGTGACCGTAGTTCAGGGAACCGGCGGAGCGACTTTGCAGCATGAGGCGGGCCGCAGAAACTGTGCGACGGAAGGGACCAGCGTCCGCTATGGGCGAAATTTGGGGCGAATCCTCCGAAATTCTCGTGATTTTGGTCAAAAAGTCGCGGAAACACGCGGAATTTGCCGCCCCGGTCCGTGCAAGCTGGTAAGTTTTCGAGCAGTGGCTTGTGCGCATGCCGCGTTCAGGCTCCAGAAATCATGACCGTCCAGGAGGACATAAATGGCTAAGAACCGTAGTGAACTTGTTGCAGAGGTAGCAGGCAAGGCCGGCACCAGCCAGGCAGCCGTCAACTCCGTGCTCGATGCACTGTTCGAAGTTTTCGAGACTTCTGTCGCCGCGGGCGAGAAGATCACCATCCCGGGCTGGCTGGCAGTTGAGCGCACCGACCGTGCGGCCCGCACCGGCCGCAACCCGCAGACCGGCGAGACCATTCAGATTGCAGCAGGCCACAGCGTGAAGCTGACCGCCGGCTCCAAGCTGAAGGCTGCTGTCGCCAAGAAGAAGTAGTCTTCTTCACCACGGCTTGCAAGGAGCGGCAACCTTGGGGTTGCCGCTCCTTGCGTTTAACCCCCGATTCGCTGCGGAGACTGCAGTAGCGGAGAATGGACAGGTGCCTCAAGCTGCAAAATCCCGCCCCGTAGTCCCTCAGCCTGGTTCCTCCCGGGGAACACAGAGCAAGGCTGCCGGCGCCCTCGGGATTACGAAGGCCTGGCAACTTGCCGGACTGGCAGCGCTGCTTCCGGGCCTTACAGCAGCTCTGCTGTTCTCCGGGGCCGCTGCTGCGCGTGAGGTCTCCGATCCCGGCGCACTGGTCCGGTGGGGGCTTCCCATCAGCAAAGCAATACACAACGTCTCTCTGGCCACCGTGATCGGCGGCCTGATCTTCGCGGTCGGGATCCTCCCCAGAAACCGGGCAGACTCGCGATCGAAGGCCCCCGGCGCTCCCGAGCACCCGGCCTTTACCCGCGCCCTGGCCGTAGCGGGAGCCGCCGGAGCTGTCTGGACCCTGTCCGCCATTGCGGTATTGGTGCTGACGTACTCGGACGTTGCCGGCCAAGGGGTCTCCGGCGACGCTGAGTTTACGCGCGCGCTGGTGTACTTCATGACCGACATCGAGACCGGCCAGGCCTGGCTCTCGGTGACCATCATTGCGGCCATCGTCACGACCTCACTCTTTGGCGTGCGTTCCCTTGGTGGTCTGGCGCTTACCCTTTTGCTGGCACTGGCGGGACTGGTGCCTACGGCGCTGATCGGCCACTCCTCCAGTTCGGATGATCATGAAGGAGCCATCAACTCCCTGGGGCTCCATCTGGTGGGAGTCTGCGCGTGGGTTGGCGGCATCATCATGCTGGCAGTGCTTTCGGAGCTGCTTTCCGGCGGAAAAGCCGGGGTGAAGACAGGTGGGTCCGGTAAAGCCGGCGTTAAGGCCGGCGGACCTGCTGACATCACAGAAGCAACGCTGCGCAGGTTCTCCGCGCTGGCCGGATTCGCCTTCGTCTTGGTTTTTGCCTCCGGGGTGATCAATGCGAGCATCCGCATCACCAGCTGGGGAGATCTGTTCGGCTCGGCGTACGGTCAACTCGTCTTGGCCAAGACTGCAGCCGCCCTGCTCCTGGGTGGCATCGGCCTGATGCACCGGCAATGGGTCATCCCGCAGCTGAGCCGCAAGGGATCCGCCACGTCATCCCGCCGGGTGCTGTGGCAGCTGGTATTGGTGGAGCTCCTGGTTATGGGCGCGACGTCGGGCATTGCCGTGGCGCTGAGCCGCTCCGCTCCGCCGCAGCCCACGACCTTTGCCCCGGACGCATCGCCGGCTTTCATCCTGTCCGGCTACGAGCTCCCTCCCGAGCTGACACCGGAACGATGGCTTACGGAATGGCGGCTGGATTGGCTGTGGATCGCCGTAGCGCTTTTCGGCCTCGTCGCGTACTTCCTGGGCGTAGCCAAGGTCCGGCGCCGCGGCGACAAGTGGAAATGGTTCCGGTCCGTCAACTGGGTGATCGGGCTGCTGGTGCTGACGTTCATCACGTCCGGTCCGCCGTCGGTCTATGGCCGGGTGCTGTTTTCCGCGCACATGGTGGACCATATGGCCCTGACCATGGTGGCACCCATCTTCCTGGTCCTCGGGGCACCAGTGACGCTTGCGCTGAGGGCCCTGCCTGCACGGGGGGACGGTTCCCGTGGGCTGCGCGAATGGCTGCTCGTCTTTGTGCACTCGAAAGTCTCGCAGCTGGTCACTCACCCGCTTTTTGCTGCGGCGAACTTTGCCGGCTCAATCGTCCTGTTCTACTTCTCGGACGCCTTCGGCTTTGCGATGCGGGACCACGTGGGCCACGAGCTCATGAACCTGCATTTCGCGCTCGCCGGCTACATCTTTGTGCTCAGCATGCTGGGTACGGATCCGCTGCCGCGGCGTGCGCCGTATCCGATGCGGCTCCTTCTGCTGTTGGCCACCATGGGCTTCCACGCTTTCTTCGGGGTGGCCATCATGGGGGGTACGAGCCTGCTGGCCGCGGACTATTTCGGCAGCCTCGGCCGCACCTGGGGGCCCTCAGCCTTGTTGGACCAGCAACTGGGCGGCGCGGCCGCGTGGGGAATCGGTGAGGTGCCCACGCTACTGGTGGCGATCGGCGTCGCCGTCATGTGGTCCCGCTCCGACGAGCGAGAGATGCGCCGGACCGACCGGGCGGCGGACAGGAATAACAACGCCGATCTCACTGCTTACAACGATATGTTTGCCAAATTGGCCGAACGCGACGCCAGGCTGGCCGAACGCAACTCAAAGCTGGAAGGGCACTGATGAGCGAAACCGTACGCACCCACCACCGGGTCCGCGCCTCCGAACTGGTGGGCCGCAACTGGCTCAACACCGGCGGCAAGTCCCTGGACCTCGAATCCCTGCGCGGCAAGATCGTGCTGCTCGACTTCTGGACGTTCTGCTGCATCAACTGCCTTCACGTTCTGGATGAGCTGCGCCCCCTGGAGGAGAAGTACTCCGACGTCGTGGTGACCGTTGGCGTCCACTCGCCGAAGTTCGAGCACGAGGCCGATCCCGTGGCCCTGGCTGCAGCCGTGGAGCGCTACGAAATCCACCACCCCGTGCTGGATGACCCGGAGCTTGAGACCTGGAAGGCGTACACGGCCCGCGCCTGGCCCACACTGGTGGTCATCGACCCCGAGGGCTACATCGTGGCGCACCTCTCCGGCGAAGGCCACGCCGACGGCCTGGCGGTGCTGATCCCGGAACTGATTGCAGAGCACGAGACCAAGGGGACCCTGCACCGCGGCAGCGGCCCTTACGTGGCCCCGGAGGCAACGTCCGGCACCCTGCGGTACCCCGGCAAGGCGTTGTACCTTCCGGCCGGGCGGGGATCGCTCAGTTCGGCCGCCGTTCCCGGCGGATCTTCAGAAGAAGCACCCGACGCCGGCTCCTGGCTTGTGACGGACACCGGTCACCACCGGCTGGTGGAACTGGCCACTGACTTCCGGACCGTGGTTGCGACGTTCGGCTCCGGAGCCAAGGGATACGCTGACGGAGCCGGCCTCGGGATGGACTCCCGCAAGCCGGCAGCGCAGTTCAACGAACCGCAGGGCCTGGTCCTGCTTCCGGAAGACGTGGCAGCGAAGACGGGCTACGACGTCGTGATTGCCGATTCAGTCAACCACCGCCTTCGCGGGCTGTCCCTCGGGGACGGGACCGTCAGCACGCTGGCTGGCAGCGGTGTGCAAAGACTGCTTGAAACCGGTCCCGCGCGTGTCGATGAGGACGGTGCCGGGTTCGGCGGCTCACTGGGTTCGGAGCCGCTGGGCGTTTCGCTGAGTTCCCCGTGGGATGTGGTGTGGTCCGCCAAGCTGAACGCCGTGGTCATCGCGATGGCCGGTGTGCACCAGATCTTCAGCTTTGATCCGCTCTCCGGGGCCGTGGCGATTGTGGCCGGCAACGGGCTGGAAGGCCTTTTGGACGGGCCGGCCCGCGAGGCCTGGTTCGCCCAGCCGTCCGGCTTGGCGGAGGATGCAGACGGCAACATCTGGGTGGCGGACTCTGAGACGTCCGCCCTGCGCAAGCTGGTGATTGACGACGGCGGTAACGTCACCGTGGAGTCCGCGGTAGGCAAGGGCCTCTTCGACTTCGGCTTCCGGGACGGCGCTGCCGCCGATGCCCGTCTGCAGCACCCGCTCGGTGTGACGGTTCTGCCGGACGGGTCCGTGGCCATCGCCGACACCTACAACGGCGCCGTGCGCCGTTACGACCCTGCCGCCGGCACTGTTTCCACGCTGGCGCGGGGCCTGTCCGAGCCCTCTGACGTCATTGTGGACCACACCCAGGTGGCGGGTGCCGAACCCTTGCTGGTGGTGGTGGAGGCCAACAAACACCAGCTCGTATACGTGCAGATCCCCAAGGATGCGCAGCAGGTTGACGAGGGCGCGGTCCAGACCCACCGGCCCAAGAGCCCCGTTGCCCCAGGGCTGCTTGAACTGACAGTCCGCTTCGCCGCACCCACCGGCCAGAAGCTCGACGACCGCTGGGGCGATCCCACACAGCTAAAGATCTCCTCCACACCGCCGGAGCTCCTGATTGCCGGCGGCGGAACATCAGTGGGACTGCGGCGGACGCTGGAGCTCGCGTCCGATGTTCCCGAAGGAGTGCTTCACATAACCGCCCGCGCTGCGGCCTGCGACGGCCCGGAATCCGAGGACGGCGAAATACCCGACCACGCAGCGTGCCACCTGTACCAGCAGGACTGGGGCATCCCTGTGGTTTTGCAGTCCGACGGCGACACCGAGCTGGCGCTGGACCTCCGCGGGATGGACTAGTTTCCGCAGGGAAGAAGGGGCGCGGTGCACGCTTAGAAGCTCAGGAGCGGCGTAACGGTGATGGTGTCGGCGTTGATGTCCAGGCGTGTGGTGAAGCTGAAATCGTGCTCCACATTCAGTTCCGACACGGCGCCCGTGAAAAGGTCCACCTGTTGTGCCGTGACCCGCGCCTTTCCTTCAAGCGGAGCCACGACCCAGCGCCCACCAAAGGGCTCGATGGATATTTTGGGGTATTCGGTGATGTTCCATTTGATGGTGCCGAGCGTCACGCGGTTATTGGTGGCGTGGTAGAACGGGCAGTCCGGCTGGAGCTGCTGTTGCTTTACCGCTTCCGCGGCACAGGAATCCAGGAACTGCTTCACCTTGTCTCCAACAGCGTCCTTGAGGCCGCCGGTGGCTTCGGTCAGCAGGTTCAGCGGCGCCGCAGGGACGTCCCGGGCGGACACGGTGGCATGCGTGGCCGGCGCCGCAAAGTACTCGCCGTTCAGGCTGGCCTCGTACTCTCCGGGGTAGAACACGGCAAAGGAATTGCGTCCGTTGGGCATGTTCACCGGGATTCCGTTGACTGTGGCCTCACTGGCATTGACCACGGAGACATCCACTGTGGGAAGGGCAGCGGGCACAAAGGTCCATTTGTTGAACATCAGCCACTCTGTGCCGGACTTCTCGAGTAGGAATTCTGTGCGCAAGCGGCTGCCGTCGATGGTGTATTCCATGGGCACCATCACCTGGTTGCCGGAGCGTTCCTCGGCGTCGCCGAGCTTCACATTGGCGATCCGGGACGCAGCCGTCTGGAGCGCCGTCCCGTCCAGCATCGCGGCGTTGCTCTGCGGCACCGTGGCCCGCAGGATACCCAGAGCCCGTTCACCTTCACCATGCTGCAGCGCGTCCAGATACTCCCGGACGGGCTGCTGCGGGCTGGCCGCGGAGTTGTTGACCAGATTGACGGCGACGATGGCCCCGGCGACAGCAAGCATCAGGCCCAGCAGCCATCCGGCCGCGATCTTCACCAACGCTTGACTCATCTGCACGCACCTTACGTTACCTGCAAGGCGAGCCAATAGAGGTTTAACCCCTGCTCCGTATGACACGAAGCGGCGGCCGCACGGAACGACGACGGCGGCTGATTACCCCCGCAGACAGTGGCCGCGCTGAAACTCGACGGCGCGTTGGCATGGGTCAGGCGGGCAGCCTGCAGCGCTTAGCGGCGCCGACGGGACGAGGTTCCGAAGACGCCCCGCAGGAGCTCCCGGCCCAACTGCGTTCCGAGTGACCGGGCCATGCTTTTCAGGCCGCCGCCGAGGGCTCCGCCCAGGGCGCCTGTGATGTCGCCCATCATGCCGCCGCCCTGCTGCGGGGCAGACCGCGGTGCACGCTCCTGGGGGGCCGGTGCACTTTCCGGCCGGGGCGCCGGCCTGCTGCTGGGACGCCCGAGGATCTCTTCCTCGATCCGGCGCGCATCGGCGTCGACCGCGTTCTGGTCGAGGGTGCCCGAGCCGGCTGTGGCGGGAACCGGCGGCTGGCCTGGAGCGGCGTCGCCGGTGGACGCGGCGCCCTTGCCCGTGAGTTTCTCGTACGCGGAGACGTTGTCCACCGCGCTGCCGTACTTGGCGAGAAGCGCTGAACCGGCCACCGTGCTCTTGACCAGCTCGTCCGTGCTCGGCCCCATGACGGATTCCGGCGCGCGCAGGCGGGTAAGCGCCACCGGCGTGGGTGCGCCCTTTTCGTTCATGACCGTGATGACGGCCTCGCCGATACCCGCAGACGTCAGCGTTTCCTCGAGGTCGTAGTCACTGATGGGGAAGGTGGACACGGTGGCTCTGAGTGCTTTGGCATCCTCGGGGGTGAAGGCGCGGAGTGCGTGCTGCACCCGGTTTGCGAGCTGGCCAAGGACGTCGGACGGAACATCCTTGGGGGTCTGGGTGACAAAGAAGATGCCGACACCCTTGGACCGAATCAGCCGGACAGTGGTGGTGATGGCATCCAGGAACGCCTTCGAGGCACCGTTGAACAGCAGGTGGGCCTCATCGAGGAAGAAAACCAGCTTGGGCTTGTCGAGGTCGCCGGCTTCGGGCAAGTCCTCAAAGAGATCGGCGAGCAGCCACATCAGGAACGTTGAGAACAGCTTGGGCTTGGTCTGCAGCGTGGGCAGCTCCAGGCAGGTAATGACGCCGCGTCCGTCCGGGGCGTTGCGCAGCAGCTCCGGAGTATCAAACTCGGGCTCACCGAAGAATTTCTCCATGCCCTGGGCCTCAAGGTTGACCAGCTCACGGAGGATGACGCCGGCAGTCGCCTTGGACAAACCGCCAAGGTCCTCCAACTCCGGCTTGCCCTCGTCCGAGGTAAGGAACTGAATGACAGCGCGGAGATCTTTGAGATCGATCAGTTCGAGGTTCTTCTGGTCCGCAAAGTGGAAAACCAGCTGCAGGCTGGATTCCTGGGTGTCATTGAGCTCCATGACCCGCGAAAGCAGGATAGGGCCGAACGATGTGATGGTGGCGCGGACAGGGATACCGTTGCCGTCACCGCCAAGGGACAGGAACTCCACCGGGAAGGTCTTGCCGGCCCACTGCTGGCCGATGCTGTCCGTGCGGGCGCTCAGCTTTTCACTTCCGACGGCGGCGGTTGCCAGGCCGGACAGGTCCCCTTTGATGTCCGCCAGGAAAACAGGAACACCGGCGGTGGACAGCTGTTCCGCCATCATGTGCAGGGTGACGGTCTTGCCGGTTCCGGTGGCACCTGCCACCAGGCCATGCCTGTTCATCATGGCCAGCGGGAGCCTGACCGGAGCATCCTTGTGGAGTTCGCCGTCGATAATCGCGGCACCAAGCTCGATCGTGGCACCTTCCAGGGTGTAGCCCTTCTGGATGGTGGCGAGTTTTTCTGCAGCGGACTTGTCGGCCATGCCGTTAGCTTAGCGGGGGATCCGACAGAATCTTGATGAATGCCAGTGATTTGATGATTTCCGGATCCTCCTGCAGATCGAACTGCGGACCGTAGCCGGTATTGAGGTAGAGGTGCCGCGCCTCCGGCTGCCGCGGACCCGTGGTCAGGTAGATCCGGCGGTATCCCCTTCCGGCCGCTACAGCCTCCATTTCCGCCAGCACCAATGCGGGGCAACCCGCGGCTGCGGTAGGCGGAGTGCGTCCAGATGCGCTTGAACTCGGCAGTGTGCGCATCGTAGCGGGCTTCGTATTCGACGGCGAGCTCGTCCAGGAGGGGCCTGACCCGGACGTCATCCATCGGCAGGCTGAGGACCGTCAGGTCAAACGTACCGGCCCCGAGCGGCACTGCATCCGATGGGGTTTCGGATCCCCGCAGCTGGGTGGTCACTGGCTACTCGACGACTCCGGGCACGCACGTTCTGACGGCAACTGCCACAGACAACGCTGGCAACACCGGTACGTCGGCCCAGACGTACACCGTCAAAAACTGGACCGCCAAGGGCTTCTATCAGCCGATTGATATGGGCGGGGTGCTGAGCACGGTGAAGGCGGGCAGCACCGTTCCAGCGAAGTTCGAGCTGTTTGCGGGCACCGCAGAGTTCACTGATGTCAGCCTTGTGGCAATGAGCGCCAGCCAGATCACCTGCACGCTGAGCTACATGTCAGGCATCGAGTTGACCGCAACCGGCAATACCTCACTGCGTTACGACTCCACCGGCGGACAGTTCATCTACAACTGGAAGACACCCGCAACCCCGGGCAAGTGCTACCAGCTCGCGATGACCGCCGGCGACGGCTCCACCCTCAGCGCCAACTTCAAGCTGAAGTAGGCAGCCCGAGCCAAACCTATGGATGACCCGCCTCACTGCGCAGGTCCTAGTACTTCGGTTGCGTTTATTTTATGGCGCCAAGCCCGGATGCGGCGCGGGGAGATGCGGAACCAGCGGCAGCACGTTGATGCGGATCAGGTTGCCCGCGGGATCGCGGAAGGCGCCGTCGCGAACGCCGTAGAGCTGCTTGGTCGGCTCCTGGATGGCCTCGACACCGCCGGCGCGCGATGACGCCGTCGAGTTCCTCCCGCCGCGCGCCCTCAGACTGACGCGGCCTCCCACGCGAACCCGTCCGGGTCGGTGAAGTTCCCGGCATCGCTGCCAAGGACCATCCGGTGCGATCCGGTTCCGTCCGGTGAGACGCCGGCATCCTTGGCGGCGAAACTGCGCCCGTAGAGCGCCAGCTTGACGTGCCCTGACGGGGCGGCAAGCTGGACGTACTTGCGGCCGAAGCTCTTCGCCACGGCCAGGCCGCGGTCGACGTAGAACCGCTTGGTCGCGGCAACGTCCGCGACTCCCAACAGCAGCACGATCTCATCGACCTGCCGAGTGGCCGGGCCGGTGTCCTTCTTCGACGACGTCGCGACCTTCCAGATCGCCCCGTCCGGGGCCCGAACGACGCCGCCGTAGCCCCAGAAACTCTTCTCGACTGGCTTCAGCACCGTCGCGCCGGCGTCGAGGGCGGTACCGACGAGACTGTCCACGGTGGATGGCTGGGACACCACAAGCGACAGCGCGAACCCGCGAAAGCCGGTGGTCGGTGCCTCCGAGGCGCGTACGCCCACTTGAGTACCCAAACCGAAGGCGGCGGCGTAGAAGGCGTTGGCGACCGTGGGGTCGGGCACTTCGAGGGTGACGGATTCGATGGAGGTCATGGCAGGTCCTTAAATGAGGCGGGTTTGTCGTACTGTTGGCGGCCACCACGCCGAGGATATGACAGCGGTGCGATCGTGGCCGGGTTGATATCTGCGATCGCCGCGCGGCTCAGCGCAGCTCGTTGATGCGGATGATGTCCATGGCTGTCAGACTAGTTGCGGCTCGTGACCGGCGCTTCTCCAAAACTGCTCGCTTTCGACCGGCCCTCCACGCCGCACGACGGCAGCTCCGCCGTCGCGCGAGTTGTCCGGCCCCGAGGGCGTGCCCGCGACGTGGGTGACCGGCGACGCCGGGCACCGAGCACCATGCCGATGAGCTGATCGCCTCCCTCTCCGACCGGGCATGGCGGAGGAGGTCCGCGGGCCTGGGTGCAAAAGGGGACCGCCGATCTGCGTGGGCCAGGGCCCGGATCAACGGCGGCAACGACCCGAAATGCGAGCATTGGCTCCGGGCCCGGCGCTTCCTGGCCGATCCTCAGGCCGTGGCGTACTACATCTGCCACGGACCCAAGCGTGTCGGTTTGGCCGAACTCGCCCGGGCGGCGGGGGCCCGGTGGGCAATCGGGGAAACCTTCCAGACCTCCAAAGGCGAGGCCGGCCTTGACCACTACCAGGTGCGGCAATCCACCGGCTGGTACCGGGACATCACCCTCTCCATGTTCGCCCACGCCTTCTTGACCGTCACACGGTCAAAAAAGGGGGCCCTCATCCCGCCGGCAGCGAGCCCATAGCCCTCACGCTGCCGGAGATCCGGCATCTGCTCACCCACCTGATCTGGACGCAGCCGCCCAGCCCGGAACACATACTCAAGCGCTCGCGCTGGCGCGGACGGCACCAGCAAACCGCCAAAAGGCACCACTACCGGGCCAGAAAGTCGACTCCATAAAGGCGACTGCAGTACTAGTGTTCCGTGTTAATTGTTTGTTTGCGTTTCATCTTGCCCAGGAGATAGTCCGCTGATTTGGTCCAGGTGAATGGTTTGGCGTCCTGGTTGTAGTTCTCGATGTAGCGTTCCATGGTTTGTTCCAGCTCTTTCACCGAGCTGAACGCACCGCGTTTGAGGCACTGGCGGGTGATGATCCCGAAGAAGATCTCCACCATGTTCAGCCAGGAACAGCTGGTTGGGGTGAAGTGCAGGCGCACGCGCGGGTTTTTGGCCAGCCAGTCCTTCACGTTCTGATGCTTATGCGTCGCGTAATTGTCGCAGATGACATGCAGTTCAACCCCGGGGTGGGCGTCGGCGACCCGGCCCAGGAAATCGACGAACTCGATGTTGGTGTGCTTTGGGTAGAAGGCGTTCGCGCTGAGTTTGCCGGTGAGGACCTCCAGGGCGGCGAACAAGGTGGTGGTGCCGTTGCGTTTGTAGTCGTGGGTCTGCTGCAGCGGGTGCGTCGAGGACAACGGCTGATCCGGGCCGGTGCGGGACAGCGCCTGGATTTGGGTTTTCTCATCGATGCTCACGACCACCGCGTTTTCCGGCGGGGACATGTACAGGCCCACCACGTCCCGGAGCTTGAACTCCAGGGCGGGATCAGTGGAGAACTTGAACGTCTCGATCCGGTGAGGCTGGATTTTCCAACGGCGCCAGATGCGGGCCACCGACGAAAAGGAGACTCCGTGGCGTTCGGCCATGATGCGGGCGGACCAGTGCGAGATCCCAAGCCCGGCCGGCGGCTTCCCGTCGTTGGTCAGGGTGTCCGCGATCAGGGCAAGCTCGTCGATCTCCCGCTCCCGTCCCGGGCGCTGGACATCGGACAGGGCCTCGATCCCGCCCTCGGCATAGCGGTTGCGCCACTTCAAAACCGTGGGTGCCGAAAACCCGGTGATCTTCTCGATCTGGATATTCGGCATCCCGTCGGCAGCCAACAAAACCGTGCGCGCCCGCAACGCCAATGTCGCGGAGGAAGAATTCCCACGAGTCAACGCCTCCAAGAACCCCCGGTCCCCGTCACGCAATTCCAAAGCCCTTGCCAGATAAACCATGGATCAAGTCTGACAAAAAACCATACCCAAAGGAATCAACGACACGCTACACTAGAGGCTGTTGCGTTCGATTGACTGGCCGAGGATGCGTGCACCTTCCGGGAAGGCGCCAGGGTTCGGTCCCGCGTAATTCAGTCGGATGAACGGGCCCGCAGGTTCGGCCGGGAACCATTCGGTGCCGGCGGCGATGATGACCCCGGCACTCTCGCAGTCACGGGTCAGCCGTTCGAGGTCGGTCCCGTCGGGCAGGCGTAACCAGAGGTTCAGTCCTCCCTTGGGGAGGTGGCTGATGTGGGCCTGCGGGGCGTGCTCGCGCAGGCTTGAGACGAGAAGGTCGCGGCGTGTTTGGAGCTGGTGGCGGAGGCTGCGCAGATGCGTCTGCCAGGCAGGCTGTGTAACGACATCGAGTGCTGCAGCCTGGAGAAGGCCGCTGACATACATCGACTCGGCTGCGCGGTCGGCAAGGATGCGTTCACGCGCCGGGCCCCGGGCGATGACCGCCGCAACGCGGATGGCCGGGGACACGCTCTTCGTCAGCGAGCGAAGGTAGACGACGTGGCCGGAATCGTCGCGCGCACCAACGGGGGCAGGAGTCGTGGTGATACCGAAGTCGTGCGCCCAGTCGTCCTCAACGAGGAATGCCCCGTTCTCGCGCACGACGGCCAGGACTTGTTCGGCCCGCCGGGCCGGCCATTGCGCTCCTGTGGGGTTCGCATAGCTCGGTTGTGCGTAGAACATCCGTGCACCGGTCTCCTCGAAGGCTCGGGTCAACTCTTCCGGGTCGGGGCCCTCGGGCCCGCTGGGCACCGGGATGACGCGGACGCCGGCTTGCGCTGCAGCCAGGATGGCTCCCCAGTATGTCGGGGATTCCATGAGCAGGGGCTGCCCGCTGCCGACCAGTGCCCTGAATATGGAGCCGAGTCCGCTCTGGCTTCCGGGCAGCACGATCACGTCACTCGGTGTTGGCGGGGCGACTCCAACCGGGGTCGAGGTGCCGAGTTCGTGCGCGAACCAGGACTGCAATTCGGGAAGTCCCGCTGCCGGTGGACGAGACAAGGCTGAGTCGCCCCGGGCTGCCCGGGTCAGCGCCGCACGCACCAGGCGCTCTGGCAGGAGTTCCCGGTCCGGATAGCCGGAGTGGAACGCGATGAGATCGTTCGATGTGCTGCGCATCGCGCTGGGGGCCGAGCGAAGAGGCGCCTGTGGTGAACGCAGTGCCGCCGTCTGCCAGCCGTAGTCCGACGGGCGCGCGGTCCGGACGGCCCGCACGAATGTCCCGACGCCGGGCCGGCTCTCGGTCAGACCCTGCGCACCGAGGGCCTGAAGAGCCTTCTGCACCGTCACTGGGCTGGCCTGGTACTCGGCAACCAGAGACCGCGTGGACGGCAGCCGGGATCCCGGAGCGGCCCCGGCGATCCATTCCCTGAGTCGCGCCGCAATACGGGAACTGCTATCGTTATTCATGAGAGACAACAGTAGCGCTACTACGCTTATTTGCCCAGTGATACTGTCCCGTTCAGCCACCGGCCTGTGGTGGGGTCTGGTTGGAGTAGCGGCGTTCTCCTTCACTGTTCCCTTCACCCGAGTGGCCGTCGGGGGCCTGTCGCCCTTGTTCATCGGGTCGGCCCGTGCGGTCGTAGCGGCAGTTCTCGCCGCATTCGCCCTCGCTCTCACCCGGCAGCGGCTTCCTCAAGGTGCACAGTGGGCCCGGCTCGCGGCGGTCGCCGGTGGGATCGTTGTCGGCTTCCCGCTGCTCACCTCGTTCGCGCTCGCTACCGCGCCCGCCAGTCACGGTGCCGTCGTCATCGCACTGCTCCCTGCCGCGACGGCAACGGCGGCAGTGCTCCGCGGCAGCGAGCATCCACCGGTAGCTTTCTGGGTCGTGACAGGGGTGGGCGCGCTGGCGGCGATCGCTTTCGCCTTCGCGCAGTCCGGTGGCTTCGGGCAGCTTCACGGGGCGGATCTGCTGTTCCTCGGCGCAGTCGTGGCCGCGGCCATCGGATACGCGGAAGGTGGCCTGCTTGCACGCGAGCTCGGCGCGTGGCAGACCGTATCCTGGGCGCTCGTCCTCTTATCGCCCCTAATGATGTTCCTGACGGTTCTCTCCATGGCTCAGCAGCCACCGTCAGGCACGCCGGTCCAGTGGGCCGCCTTTGCCTACCTCGGCCTCGTCAGCATGTTCCTCGGCTTCTTCGCCTGGTACCGCGGCCTTGCCATCGGCCCCATGGCCCAAGTCAGCCAGATCCAACTCATCCAGCCCATACTCAGTATCTGCTGGGCCGGACTCCTGCTGGGCGAGGCACTGACCTGGACCACCATCATTGGCGGCCTCGCCGTCATCCTATGCGCCGGTATCGCCGTTCGCGTGCGCCTTAGCCCGCCGCGCGCGGCACGGAATCCCTGACGATCCGCGGACCACGAAGTCCCTTCATCAAAAAAGGAAGAGCCCCATGTACATCCCAGCGCACTTCGCAGCCAGCCCCGACGCAATCCATGACCTCCTCACCCGGCCAGCCGCAGCCAATCTGGTCACCATGACCTCGCAGGGCCTGCTCGCCACCTTCCTGCCCTTCCTCTACGATCCCTTGATCGGTGAACACGGCGCCCTGCACGGACACCTCGCCCGAAACAACGCCCAGTGGTCGGAGCCCGCGATCGGAGAATCACTCGTCATCATCCAGGGCGCGGACGCCTACGTCTCGCCCTCCTGGTATGCATCGAAGGCCGAACATGGACGCGTAGTACCGACCTGGAACTACTCCACCGCCCACGTGTACGGCAAGCTCGTCCTCCACGAGGACCCGGCCTGGCTCGGCAATCACGTCAGGCGGCTGACCGACCTCAATGAAGCCCATTCAGATCGGCCCTGGTCTGTGCACGATGCACCGGAGCGCTACGTCTCCGGCCAGCTACGCGCCATCGTGGGCGTCGAGCTGCTCATCACAAGGATCCAGGCGAAGAGCAAACTCAGCCAGAACCGACCCGACACCGACATCGACGGCGTCGTGGCAGGACTTGCTGCCCGAGGGCAAACAGAGAGCGCCGCCGACGTAGAGCGAACAAGACGAGAAGATTCAGATCGGGAGCCCGGCCGCGCATAGGACGCCGGAGTTAGCAGGACGTTCCTATGACTACTTCGGAAGTCCGCGGAGCTTCACATGCTCCGTGTACCCAAGCTGTGTGGCCCCCCACAAAGGTCAGCGGGCCGAAATAACCCGGGCACCGCAGTCGTTGTCTCCAGTGTGCCCGCGCCGCAAACCGGCCGGGACCTGACGGAACCTATTGAAAGGCCGGCACCGACGTGACTCTCCCCCTCTCCATTCTTGACCTGGCAACCATCGGCAAGGGCCGGAGCGCTGCGGAGAGCTTTGCCGGCAGCGTGGCCATGGCGCAGCGCGCGGAAGAGCTGGGCTACCGGCGGATCTGGTACGCCGAACACCACAACATGTCCTCGATCGCGTCCTCGGCCACCAGCGTGCTGATCGCGCATATTGCGGCCCATACTGAGAGCATCAGGCTGGGCGCCGGCGGTGTGATGCTGCCCAACCACTCGCCGCTGACCATCGCCGAGCAGTTCGGCACGCTGGAAACACTGCATCCCGGACGCATCGACCTGGGTCTGGGCCGCGCCCCCGGCAGCGACCAGAACACCATGCGCGCGCTCCGCCGTGACCCGATGTCCGCTGACACCTTCCCCCAGGACGTCTTGGAACTGCAGGGCTATCTGACCGGTCCCACCCGGATCCAGGGCGTTGAAGCAACACCCGGCAAGGGCACCAACGTGCCGCTGTACATTCTGGGTTCGTCCCTGTTCGGCGCGAAACTCGCCGCCCAGCTCGGCCTGCCCTACGCTTTTGCTTCGCATTTCGCGCCCAACGCACTCCAGGACGCCGTGGCAATCTACCGCCGCGAGTTCAAGCCTTCCGCCCAGCTGGATGCCCCCCACGTCATCGCGGGCGTCAACGTCATCGCGGCGGATTCAGCCTCAGAGGCCCAAGAAATGTTCCAGGCCACCAAGCGCGCGCGGGTCTCTTTGTTCTTTGGCGGCGGGAAGGTGTTCACGGACGACGAAGCCGACATGATCCTGGACTCGCCGCAGGGCCAGCATGTCTCCCAGATGGTCAAGTACTCCGCCATCGGAACACCGGATGTGGTGATGGACTACCTTGACGGGTTCGCGGAGCATTCCGACGCTGACGAGCTGATTGTGGCCCACCAGAGCACCGGAACCGATGCCCGGCTGCGCTCCGTTGAGCTGCTCGCGGAGGCCGCCGGGTTAGTGCGCGCCTAAGGGTCTGCGTGGCACCGTCACGCCGGCAGTTTCCCGGAAGCACGACGGCGGGCCGGCTGGCTGTCGCCCGCCGCCCCGCTGCCGCCGGAGTGTTCAGGCCAGCAGCAGGGCGACGCCGATCATGGCCGGCACCGCAACGACGGTGGTGATCAGGACCGTGTCCTTGGCCACGGTCAGGCCAGTATTGTAGCGGCTGGCTGCCACAAATACGTTTTGGGCAGTGGGGAGGGTGGACGTGACGACCACGGCGAACAGGGCATGGCCGTCCATTCCCAGTGCAAAGCGGGCAAAGAAGTAGGCGATTGCCGGATGCACAATGAGTTTGAATCCGCTGGACAGCAAGGAGTCCAGGCGCCTGCCGTCTGCTGCCTGCAGCGGCCTGGAGCCATTGAGGCTCATGCCGAAGGCGATCAGCATGGCAGGGATGGCCGCACCTCCGATCAGGTGAATGGGCTGCATCATCAGCTCGGGTACCTCCCATCCCGTACCCGCGACGACAAGACCCAGAGCGGATCCCACAATCATCGGGTTCTTGAGGATCATGAACACAAAGCCGGCGGGCGTAGTGCCGTGCGAACTCGTGCTGGCGTCCAGAGCCAGCAGGAACAGCGGCGTGAAAAAGGCGAGCTGGAAAATCAGCAGCGGGGCAACGTATCTGGCATCGCCCAAAACATAGACGGCGACGGGGATGCCCAGGTTGGCCGAGTTCGCCAGCGAAGCGCTCATGGATGACATCAGGGCTTCGGGCAGGGCGCGCCTGAGCCAGAACGTCGCGATCACAAAGAAGAGGGAAGCTGTGGCGATAGCACCGACCGCCGTCACCAGCAGCGGCGCGGCGAAGACCTCGTGGAGTTTCGCCTTGCCGAGGGTCTCAAACAGCAGCGCGGGGCTGGCAACGAAGAACGTGAGGGCGCTCAGAACCTGGCGGGCGTTTTCACCCAGCAGTTGGCGCTTACCTACAAACCAGCCCACCAGAATGATGCACCAGACCACAAAGAACCCTGCGAGAACTCCTAGCACGAGGGTGTTCCGGAGGGGATCCGCGGAGCGGGCGTGGATGTCACCATCCCAGCTAATCAGATTTATTGGGTATTGGGCCTGCGGTTCCCGAATGAGGCCGCCGGAAGTACCACTTCTTAGCCGAGTTTGGCGTTGTTCAACGCAAACGGCGGGCGCATGAGCCCGGGGGTGAAGCACTCGGCAGGATCGTTGCCCAGCTGGATGATCCGGTTGTCCTGGTCCACATGGACCACTTTGGGATCGTAGGCTTTGGCCTCTTCCGTGGTCATCTCCGCATAGGTAATGAGGATGACGAGGTCGTTCTCGTGAACCAGATGAGCCGCCGGACCGTTGATTCCGATGACGCCAGAACCGCGCTCGCCGGCGATGGTGTACGTCTCAAGACGCGCACCGTTGGTGACATCCACGATGGCCACAAGTTCGCCGGGCAGGATATCCGCGGCATCCAGGAGGTCCAGGTCCACCGTGACGGAGCCTACATAGTGCAGGTCTGCATGAGTGACGGTGGCCCGGTGGATTTTGGACTTAAACATTGTTCGATTCATAACGTGAACAGTCTAACGCCGGGATCAACTTCGGTGCTGTGAGCCAGGGAACACCACGGCGGAGTGCGCAATCGACCCGGCCGTCAGTGCCAGGGTTTCGCGTGCCGCCAGGATCGCCGGCCGTTGGGAACTTGACCGCCGCACCGAGGTGAACACCGTCCGGTGCGGATTTCCTGGCAGGTCCAGTAACCGCGCAGTGGTCCCGCGGCCAGTCCAGACGAGATCGGGCATCAGCGCCACGGCGTTTCCGGATTCGATAAGGCGGATCTGTGCCTGGAGATCCGCAGTTTCAAAGCGGACGTCCGGCTCGAATCCCGCACTCCGGCAGGCCTGTTCAGCCCAATGGCGGGACGCGGCTCCGCGGGGCTCCATGACCCAGGCCATGTGTTCGGTGTCCTGCAGCGACGTTATGGGCCGGCTGCCTACGGAGCCTGGCGGAACGGCGAGGCGGATGGCATCCGTAGTGAGATTGACCCGGTCGAGTTCGGCATACCGGGGCGCCGCATGTCCCGGATACTGTTCGGCGATGACGAGGTCGAAGTCCCGTGCCCAGGTTTCATGGAGGGCGGTTTCGGGCTCGCGCTGGATCATTTCGATCCGGACCTCGGGGTAGTCGGCTGCCATTCGTGTCAGGGCCTCCGGCATCAGCGCGAGGGCCGCCGATTGAAACACCGCTATCCGGACGGTGCCGGTAACTGTTGTCAGGGAGGCAGCCAGATCCGCCTCGGCCTGCTCCAACGTTTCCAGCAGGTGGGCGGTGTGGGCCACCAGCACTTCCGCCTGGGGGGTGAGCTGCACCCGGCGCCCGGTCTTGCGAAGGAGCTCCACGCCGACCTCCTTTTCCAGGAGGGCGAGCTGTTGGGAGACCGACGAGGGGCTGTACTGGAGCGCTTCCGCCACCTCTGCCAGGGTCCCCCGGATCTTCAGTTCCCGCAGCAGCCTCAAACGACGGACATCCAGCATGAATCGATCCTTTGTAAAATCTAATGAATACTGATTAGAAGTAATCACTTTATCTAATGCAAGCGACCTTGCATACTGTTCAGACTGAGTTACCCCCATCACAGGGCGGATTGATGGGCACCACACCCTATACAGGAGACCCTGATGAGCACTAAAGATTTGTCGCGATCCATCATGCGGCGTAAGCCCATTGATGACATTGAGGAAGAGAACAAGCACAGCGGGTTGTTTAAGTCGTTGGGGTTGTGGCAGCTGACGGCGATCGGTGTGGGCGGGATTATCGGGGTGGGGATTTTCTCGCTCGCGGGGCTGGTCGCTGCCGGGAGTGCGGGGAATCCGGGGGTGGGTCCGGCGGTGTTGTTCTCGTTCCTGATCGCGGGCCTGGCCTCGGCGGCCGCGGCGCTCTCCTACGCGGAGTTCGCGGGCATGATCCCGCGGGCGGGCTCCGCGTACACCTACGGGTATGTGGCGCTGGGCGAGGTGATCGGCTGGTTCATCGGCTGGGACCTGTTGCTCGAATACATCGCGATCGTGGCCGTGGTCGCGATCGGCATCTCGGGCTACTTCGATGCGTTCCTGACCGGGATCGGGGTCCACATGCCGGGCTGGATGACCTCCACCGCGGACGAGGGCAAGGGCGGGATCATCAACCTGCCCGCGATCCTGGTCTGCCTTCTGGTGACCTGGATCCTCTCCCGCGGAACCAAGGCCTTTGGCCGCTTTGAACTCGTGGCCGTCGCGATCAAGGTCATCCTGATCCTGTTCATCATCGGCCTGGGCATCTTCTACATCGACACCAACAACTACAACCCCTTCATGCCCAGCGGCTTCGGCCCGGTCCTGGCCGGCTCCGCGACCGTGTTCTTCGCCGTGTTCGGCTACGACGCCATGTCCACCGCCGCCGAGGAAGCGACCGACGGCAAAAAACACATGCCCAAAGCCATCATCATCTCCCTGATCATCGCGATGCTCCTCTACGTCGCCGCGACCCTGGTCCTGACCGGCATGCAGAACTACAAGGACATCGACCCCAAAGCAGGATTCGCCTCCGCCTTCAACGGTGTCGGCCTGCCCGTGATCGCGACCATCATCTCCGTCTTCGCGGTCCTGTCCATCCTGACCGTGATGCTGACCTTCCTCCTGGGCGTCACCCGCGTCTGGTTCTCCATGAGCCGGGACGGCCTGCTCCCGGGCTGGTTCGCGAAAACCGACCGGCACGGCACACCCCAGCGCGTGACCTGGATCGCCGGAATCGCCTCGGCCCTGCTCGCCGGCGTCTTCCCCATCAAAGCCGTCGCGGACCTGACCAACATCGGCATCCTCGCCGCGTTCGTCGTCGTCTGCCTCTCCGTGATCATCTTCCGCTACAAAAAACCCGACGCACCCCGGACCTTCCGCCTCCCCTTCATGCCCGCCGTCCCGGCCTTCGGCATGCTCGCCTCCGCCTTCCTGATGTTCCAGCTCCACTGGGAAACCTGGCTCCGCTTCGGCATCTGGCTCATCATCGGCCTCGCCATCTACTTCACCTACGGCCGCAAACACTCCCTCATGAACCCCGACAGCCCCCGCCACCAGGAAGTCGTGGAAATGCACCGGCCCCTCTGACATGAATCCACCGGCGTGCTGATGCCGGGATGGAATCTCATTATTGCCATCGGTGGGCGTCCCGAGGTTCGATGAAATGCCGATTCAATAGTGCCACAAGTTTCCCTAGACATCCGATGTATATTCTGTAGGGTTGGCCTCGCTCAGCAAAAATGTTCACTTACTGCCACGGTTTAGCAGCAAACACCCGACCAATGTAGCTCAGGAGGTTGTCCATGGCAGACTCAGGCCTGACGCCAGCCGTAGTGCCGTTCTCCGAGGCCAGCGTGTCCTGCGACAGCCGAAGGTCCTGGACGTGGCCGTGGCGTGCCGCCCTCTTCGCGCGGCTGGGTGAGGCGGAACGCGCACGGTACATGCGTCGCGGCCTGCTGAGGTTCAACACGCTGCCGAACCTTTTCTGCAGCCACCCGCCGTTTCAGGTGGACGGAAACTTCGGCATCACGGGCGCCGTGGCGGAAATGTTTCTGCAGAGCCACGCGGGAGTAATCCACCTCCTTCCCGCACTTCCGTCCTCGTGGGGTGACGGCTCCTTCAACGGGCTCCGTGCCCGAGGAGGTTACGAGGTGAGTTGCTCGTGGAAAGACAGCAAGGTAACTGACTTCACGGTCGTCGCAGACCGCGCCCGGAACCAAGGGAATGTCCAGGTACGGATCAACGGACAGGACCGCAAGGTCATGCCGGTTGATCCACGGTAAAAGCGGAGAAGGCGTCAAGCAGGATTCGGAGTCCGGCGGAAATTAAACCACCGGACACCAGCGCGGCATCGGCGGGCCCAACCACCAGTGGTGGGGCCCGCCGATGCCTGTTTAACAGGCCGTTTTGACCCGCGTCGATTCATCAAGTTTTCTAATCTGTATTCCTCAGAAAACGTCGCTTTATCTTATGTGAGAACAGGATCATACTGATGATTGAGACGGTTCCCACCCACGGAAAGTACGAGCACCAGCCATGACCAGCATTTCAATGGATTCCGGCGTCACCGCCGGAAAAGCAGCCATCGGATCAGCCGCAACAGGTGATTCGGATGTGGCCAAAGCGCAGGCCCTGGCCGAGCAGACCATCGCGCTGGTGCGCCACTGGCTGGGTGAAGCCGCCAAGGTCCCGGTGGATGCCTCCGCCGAACAACTCGCAGGCGTCCTGAAGGACCCGAACGGCCTCGAGTTCACCGTGGGTTTCGTTGACGGCGTGGTCCGTCCCGAAGACCTCAACGTGGCGGCAAGGAACCTGGCGGCATTGGCGCCGAAGGTCCCGGCGTTCCTGCCCTGGTACATGCGCAGCGCGGTGCGCCTCGGCGGCACCATGGCCCCGGTCCTCCCGCAGGTGGTCATCCCGA
The DNA here is from genome assembly GCF_050157035.1 of Pseudarthrobacter sp. N5. Classification (GTDB taxonomy): domain Bacteria; phylum Actinomycetota; class Actinomycetes; order Actinomycetales; family Micrococcaceae; genus Arthrobacter. Next base: position 3,965,643 of record NZ_CP189593.1, on the reverse strand, counting down.
TCGCCCGTCGCGTGCTCCGCGAAATGGTGGGCCACCTCATTGTGGACGCCACCGACGCCAAGCTGGGTCCGGCCATCGCGAAGATCCGCAAGGACGGCATCAAGCTGAACGTGAACCTCCTCGGTGAGGCCGTCCTCGGCGAGCACGAGGCCTCCCGCCGGCTCGAGGGCACACACACCCTGCTGTCCCGGCCGGACGTGGACTACGTCTCCATCAAGGTGTCCTCCACTGTGGCCCCGCACTCGGCCTGGGCCTTCGACGAAGCCGTGGAACACGTCGTCGAAAAGCTCACGCCGCTCTTCCAGCGCGCCGCCTCTTTCCCCAAGGCCAAGTTCATCAACCTGGACATGGAGGAATACAAGGACCTGGACATGACCATCGCGGTGTTCACCCGGATCCTGGACAAGCCGGAATTCAAGGACCTGGAAGCCGGCATCGTGCTCCAGGCCTACCTTCCGGACGCACTCGCCGCGATGATCCGCCTGCAGGACTGGGCGGCAGCCCGCCGCGCCGACGGCGGCGCCGCCATCAAGGTCCGCGTGGTCAAGGGCGCCAACCTGCCCATGGAGCAGGTCGAGTCCTCCCTGCATGACTGGCCGCTCGCCACCTGGGGCACCAAGCAGGACTCGGACACCAACTACAAGCGCGTCATCAACTACGCTCTGCACCCGGACCGCATCAGCAACATCCGGATCGGCGTGGCAGGCCACAACCTCTTCGACATCGCCTTCGCCTGGCTGCTGGCCAAGCAGCGCGGCGTGGAGTCCGGCATCGAATTCGAAATGCTGCTCGGCATGGCCCAGGGCCAGGCCGAAGCCGTCAAGAAGGACGTCGGCTCGCTGCTGCTCTACACACCGGTGGTGCACCCTGCCGAGTTCGACGTCGCGATCGCCTACCTGATCCGCCGCCTCGAAGAGGGGGCCAGCCAGGACAACTTCATGTCCGCCGTCTTCGAACTCAGCGAGAACGAAACATTGTTTGAGCGCGAGAAGCAGCGCTTCCTCGTCTCCCTGAACACGCTCGACGGCGACGTTCCGCCCGCGAACCGCCGGCAGGACCGCGGCCTTCCGGCCGAACCGATGCCGCACGACTCCTTCGAAAACACTCCGGACACGGATCCGTCCCTGCCGGCCAACCAGGCCTGGGGCCGGGCTATCCTCAAGCGAGTGCCGTCCTCCACACTGGGAAACACCGCAGTGGAAGCGGCCACCATCACGGACGCGGACACCCTCAACTCGGTGATCGAAACCGCCGTGGAAAAAGGCAAGGCGTGGGGAGCCTTGTCCGGCAACGAACGCGCCGAGATCCTGCACCGCGCCGGCGAGGTCCTCGAGGCCCGCCGCGCCGACTTGCTCGAGGTCATGGCCAGCGAAACAGGGAAGACCCTCGATCAGGGTGATCCGGAGGTCAGCGAAGCAATCGACTTTGCCCACTTCTACGCCGAGTCGGCCCGCAAGCTGGAAACGGTCGACGGCGCCACCTTCGTCCCGGCGAAGCTCACCGTCGTGACCCCGCCCTGGAACTTCCCGGTAGCCATCCCGGCAGGGTCCACCCTCGCGGCACTCGCCGCCGGTTCCGCCGTCGTGATCAAGCCTGCCAAGCAGGCCCGCCGCAGCGGTGCCGTGATGATCGAGGCGCTGTGGGAAGCCGGCGTGCCGCGGGATGTCCTCACCATGGTCCAGCTGGGCGAGCGGGAACTCGGCCAGCAGCTGATCTCCCACCCCGCCGTGGACCGCGTCATCCTCACCGGCGGCTACGAGACCGCCGAACTGTTCCGCTCCTTCCGCAAGGACCTGCCCCTGCTGGCCGAGACCAGCGGCAAGAACGCGATCATCGTCACCCCCAGCGCGGATCTTGACCTGGCCGCCAAAGACGTTGCCTACTCGGCCTTCGGTCACGCCGGCCAGAAATGCTCCGCCGCGTCCCTGGTGATCCTGGTGGGAACTGTTGCCAAGTCCAAGCGCTTCCACAACCAGCTCGTGGACGCCGTCACGTCGCTGAAGGTCGGGTACCCGGAGGACCCGGCCAGCCAGATGGGCCCGATCATCGAAGCAGCCAACGGCAAGCTCCTCAACGCGCTCACCACGCTGGGCGCCGGCGAGAGCTGGGCCGTGGAGCCCGGCAAGCTGGACGAAACAGGCCGGCTGTGGAGCCCGGGCGTCCGCTACGGCGTCAAACGCGGTTCCTACTTCCACCTGACTGAATTCTTCGGACCCGTGCTGGGCGTGATGACGGCGGATACCCTTGAGGAGGCCATTGCCGTCCAGAACCAGATCGAATATGGCCTCACCGCGGGCCTGCACTCCCTCAACACCGACGAACTCGGCACCTGGCTGGACACCATCCAGGCCGGCAACCTCTACGTGAACCGCGGCATCACCGGGGCAATCGTGCAGCGCCAGCCTTTCGGCGGCTGGAAGAAATCCGCCGTCGGCGCCGGCACCAAGGCTGGCGGCCCCAACTACCTCGCCGGGCTGGGCGAGTGGATCAGCGGCGCGGCCACAGCGGGCGCCGACATCACCAATTCCTCGGTAAACCGTGTGCTGGACGCCGCCAAGAAATCCTTGGATGCCGCGGAACTGGAGAGCCTACAGCGTGCGCTGCGCTCTGATGCGCTCGCGTGGGCCGACGAGTTCGGCACGGCCAAGGATGTTTCCGGTCTGAGCGCAGAACGCAACATCTTCCGCTACCGCCCCCTGCCCGTCACCGTCCGCCTGTCCGAAGGCGAGCCGCTCGGAGCACTCGTCCGGACGGTAGCCGCCGGCGTCCTTGCCGGTTCGCAGCTGACCGTCTCCACCGCCGTCGACCTTTCCGCCGGCATGCGGGACGCACTTTCGGCGCTGCGCATCACGGCCACGGTGAAGAACGACGCCGACTGGCTGGCTTCCGCTGGCAGGATGGCTTCGGCAGGCAAACTGTCCGGCGCGCGCATCCGCCTGATCGGCGGCGACGCCAAGGCGTTGGCAGAGGCAAGCGGCGGGCGGCCGGACCTGGCGGTCTACGCACACCCGGTGACCGAAGCCGGCCGTGTGGAGCTGCTGCCGTTCCTGCATGAGCAGGCCATCAGCATCACCGCGCACCGCTTCGGCACGCCGAACCACCTCTCGGATGCGTTGATCTAGCAGGCCGAAACGATTTGCCAATTTTGGCCGGAATGGCACAACCATAGCGGCCGAAATTGGCAAATCCGAGGGTCAGCTCGATCACCCGTACGGAACGGATCTGCCCATTTGGAGCAAGCTTCAACTGAGCTGATCCACCGCGTCATCCATCGGGCAATCGACCTCAGGAACCACCAGGTTGTTACCGGAGCCGCGCCAGTCGGGCACCTCGATCTTGTGAAAGCGGAATCCGAGTGGAAGATCTCGGCCTCCCGGCCGGTCAGGCCGAACCCGATGTCGCCGACAACCGTCGTGTGACGATTGGAAGGCAGGGTCCGGCAGGGAAAACCAGGTCCGGCAGGGGAATCCGGGCGCGGCTTCAGGCCGTTTTCTTCAGCGTCCTGCCAACGATGGCCTGCGTCAGGGCGTCGATGACGTCGGAGTTGGCCAGGGGATTGCGGATCAGCGTGAAGTCGACATCCCCGACCGGTGGCAGGTCGAAGCGGCGGGTGATGACTCGCAGGTCCTCGGGCACCAGGGATGAGGGCATCACGGCGACCCCGATACCGGCGCGCACGGCGGCCAGCACCCCACTGATCTGCTTGGTGGTGCACGTGATGCGCCAGGTTCGGCCCACGGATTCCAGCGCATCGATGGCAAGTTTCCGGCTCAGGCTGGGCGAGGGGTAGGCGATGATGGGCACGGGTTCTCCGGGCTCCAGGGAGGTCTGCTCCAGCCCCACCCAGGCGAAGGAGTCTTGCTGGACCACCGTGCCGTCCTTGGCGCCGGCCACCCATTTCACAAACACGAGATCCAGTTGGCCGGCGTTGAGGCGCTTGTACAGCTGGTCGCTTTGGCCCACCGTCAGTTCCAGGTTGATCTGCGGGTAGATCTGCCGGAATTCACGCAGGATGCGCGGCAGCCCGGTAATGGCGAGGTCGTCTGCCGTGCCGAAACGCAGCCGGCCCCGCATGGCTGAGCCGGAGAAGTACCGTGAGGCAGCGTCATGTGCCGAGAGAATATTCCGCGCGAAGCCGGCCATGGCGTCGCCGTTGTCCGTCAGGCGTACGTCGCGGGTATCGCGGGTGACCAGGGTGCGTTTGGCGGCCGTTTCGAGCTTGCGGACATGCTGGCTGACGGTGGGCTGCGCCAGGCCCAGACGCTCGGCGGCCTTGGTGAAACTAAGGGTTTCGGCCACCGCGAGGAAGGAACGAAGCTGGGCGGGTTCAAACATGCGTACTCCAGATAGTGGCCGACGGCGGTGGTGCCCGGCGGCATCGGGCACAGGAGCTATTGCGTTTCACAATGCGAGTTATAGACACAATACGCTTCCATAATCCATTGCGGGAAGCATAGCGTTAAAAGCGACCCCGCCGACCCGCTCCCTTGAGGATTTCCCGTGGCACCCCCTCCGCCGTCAACGGCAACCGTCAGCCAGCCCGCCATCGACTCCGCAACCTCAGCCGCCCTCGCGCCGGACAGCGTGACCCAGCCGATCGCCGTCGTGAATGAACGTCTTCCGTGGCGCCACACCTTTATTTCCCTCCGGGTGCCGAATTTCCGAATGTTCGCGATTGGCCATTTTGTCGCAGTGATCGCCCTCTGGATGCAACGGATCTCGCAGGACTGGCTGGTGCTGGAGCTGTCAGGTTCCGTCACCGCCGTGGGAATTACGGTGGCCCTTCAGTTCATGCCGTCCCTGGTGCTGGGCCCGTGGGGCGGGATGATCGCGGACAGATTCGCCAAGCGTAAAATCCTTATGCTGTGCCAGTCCGCGGCGGCCGTGCTTGCCGCCATGCTGGCTGTACTGGCCCTCAGCGGGCGGATCGAAGTATGGCATGTGTACCTGATCGCACTGGTGCTCGGGCTTGTCACTGTGCTGGACCAGCCGGCCCGGCAGGTTTTCGTCAACGAGCTTGTGGGGCCCAGATATCTGCGCAACGCCATCAGCGTCAACTCCACAACGTTCCAGCTGGGCGGCCTGATCGGCCCGGCGCTCGCCGGATTGCTGCTCATTGCGGTGGGCGCCGGCTGGGCATTCGCCGCCAACGCCGTGGCGTGTTGCTGCACGGTTGTTATGCTGCTGCTCCTGCGTAAGGACCAGCTGTTCATCAGCGCACCGGCAGCCAAGCGGAAGGGCATGCTGCGTGAGGGGCTGCACTACGCCCTGAGCAAACCCACCATTTACTGGCCGTGGCTGATGGCCGGATTCATCGCCGTGTTCGCGATGAGCCTGCCGGTGCTGCTGGCCGCGTTCGCCGACCACGTTTACGACGTCGGTGCCGGCGGCTACGGGCTGCTGAACGCGCTGGTTGCCCTGGGCGCCCTGGCCGGGGCCATTGCCTCCACACGACGCCGGGAACTGCGCCTGCGGTCAGTGGTGCTGGGCGCCGGGATGTACGGCCTGATGCTGGGCCTTTCCGCCTTTGCCCCGTCCATGCTGTGGTTCGGCGCGGCCATGGTGCTGTCCGGATTCTGGTGCCTGATGTTCCTCACGGCGTCCAACCAGCTGGTCCAGATCAGCTCCAACATGAGCATCCGCGGCCGTGTGATGAGCCTGTACATCATGGTGCTGATCGGCGGCCAGGCGATCGGCGGGCCCATGATCGGCTGGATTGCCGAACATGTGGACCCGCACATCGCCCTGCTGGTTTCCGGCGGCGTGCCGGTGCTGGCGGCGGTGACCGTCGCCGTCGTACTTGCCCGCAGGGGGCAGCTGAAACTCAAGGTGGACCTGAAGAACCGCCGTCACCTGCTCCGGATCATCAACAGGCCGCCGGCCGGCCGAGACCTGCCGGCTACACCATAAGGGGCAGGTGGGGGAAGTCCGCTTCCCGCTGCTGGAACTGGAGCACGTCCTTGTTTTGGACAACGCCTTCACGGATTTCGATGGCGCGGCTGATGGTTTCACTCTCATCCCACGCGGCCGTGCCGCCAATGACGGTTTCGAGGAACGGCAGCAGGGCCTGGCTGATCTCCCAGCTGGCGGAGTTCCACAGATAAGAGGGGCTGTGGTCCACGGCGTAGTAGCTGATGTGGTCACCCACCGTGAACATGGGGTCCGTGAACGTGGTGGACCGGGCCCAGCTGAAGCCCATGCCTTCATCGCAGGAAACGTCCACAATCAGGCTCCCTGGGCTGAACGCCTTCAGATCCTCGGTCCGCAGATACGTCAGCGGACTGTTCGGATCCTGCAGGGTGCAGTTGACCACAACGTCGCTCTCGGCGAGGAACGGCGCCAGCGGAACCCGGCCGCGTTCCGTGATGACCTGGCTGAGGAACGGAGCCGTGTCATCGTGATCGAACTGGACGATGTTCACCGAATGGATGGGGGCTCCCACAGCCGCGACGCCGCGGTTGGTCAGCACCTGGACGTCATGGATGCCATGGGCGTTCAGCGCCGTGACCGCACCGCGGGCAGTGGCCCCGAAACCGATCACGACGGCGCTCAGCCGGCGGCCGTAGTCTCCGGTGGAACCCGTCAGTGCGAGGGCGTGGAGGACGGAACAGTAACCGGCAAGCTCGTTGTTCTTATGGAAAACGTGGAGACCGAAGCCCCCGTCGCTTGCCCAGTGGTTCATGGCCTCAAAAGCGATCAGCGTGAGCTTCTTGTCGATAGCCAGCTGCGTGATGGCGCGGTCCTGGACGCAGTGCGGCCAGCCCCAGAGGATCTGGCCGTCACGCAGTTCAGCGAGGTCCTCGGGTTGCGGTTTGGGCAGGAGTACGACGTCGGCCTCCGCCACCAGCTCTTCCCGGCTCGCCAGCTTTCCCACCATCGGGGCCAGCTGGGCATCGGACAGGCCGAACCGTTCGCCATAGCCGCGCTCCAGGATGATGCGCTGGCGCAGATCCGGTTCGATCCGTTCGAAGTGGAGGGGGTGGATGGGCAGCCGGAGCTCATCCGGTTTACGGGTTGACGCCAAGACGCCGAGCGTGAGGTCCTTCAGCGGTTGGCTCACTTCTTCTTGGTGGCCGCCGGCTTGGTGGCCTTGTTGCCGGACGAGGTGTCCAGGGAGCTGGCCGGCGCTGTAGCGGCCCTTTTTTCAGCACGCTTTTCCTTGATGGTCTTGCCGGGTTTCTTGGATGATTCTTGACGGTGGGATTTGTCAGCCATGATCGCTCCTGTAGCGGAACCGAAGAGGTTCCTGACTTCTGAGGATACAGGTAGTGACCTAACGCCCCCTTAGCGCAGCCGCGCTGTGGCCTCCGCCAGCGACGTCAGCGGCAGGCCTGGGAAGCGGAGTCTGGACGGTCCGGCGTCGAACGCCATGTCAGTGGTGTTCATCACGACGGCGGCCTGGGCCGCCCGGGCCATAAACGGCGAGAACGGCCGCGCCGCCATGGAGATGATGCGCAACGCCGGGAGCGGGATCCGGTTGGTCTTTCCCTTCGTGCCTGCTGCGGCATGGAGTGCCGCGGACAGCTGGCCGAGCGTCAGGTTGGGGCCGCCCAGCTCAATCGCTTCCCCTCGCAAGGCCGGATCATCGAGCGCCCGCAGGACCACTTCGGCGACGTCGGAAACGGATACGAAGTTGATCGTGGAGGCCCCTGAACCGAACATCACCGTAGTGCCCTTCTTTGCCAGCGGGGCGCCCATAACGTCCAGATACGTTTCCAGGCAGGGCGTGGGCCGCACGATCGTCCAGCTGAGGCCGGAGGCCTTCAATGCCTGCTCCGCGAGGTGTTTCATGCGTAGCAGGGGGATGGCCGAGTCTTGGCCGGCCCCATGCATGGACACCATCACGAAATGTTTCACGCCGGCCCGTACGGACGCTTCTATGAGCCTGATATTGCCGTCGCGGTCCACGTTCTCCGGCGTGGATTTCCCCATCGGGCCGAAGCCGCTGACGGCTGATATGACGGTTGAGCATCCCTGGACCGCCCGGACGGCGTCAGCCGGATTGCGGAGATCGCCCACCACACACTCCAGCCCTTCGTCGCGCAGCCTGCCTGCGGACGCCTCGCTGCGGGTCAGCACCCGCACGGGCGTGCCGCCGTCGGCGATCTTCCGCTCGGCGATTTTCCGGAGCAGGACGGTTCCCAGCCTGCCGGTGCCGCCGGCCACCAGGATCATGGCTGTTCCACCCCGGCCAGCTGGCGCCGTACGGCATCGTCCACTGTGCCGCTGAGTCGTTCCACAGGCTCGAGGAAGAACCGGACCGCCGAAATCTCGGCATCCCGTACGGTAAAGATCATCACTCCGGCCATCTCGTGTGCGCTGCCGTCGGGCCTGGTGCCGGTCATCCGCCACTCGGACCACACGCGGTCGCCGTCCACTACGGTGGCCAGCAACTCGCCGTTCAGATCGGGGATGGTGGCAAACATCCGTGCCCAGTTGGTCCTGACCTGCTCCTGGCCGGTAAAGCCCCTGTGCGGGTGGGCAGGCGTCTCGTTGACGTAGTCAGCGGAGAAACAGGCCACAAGTGCGTCCAGATCGTGATTGTTGATGGCTTCCGGGAGGCGGTGGACCGTTTGGAGCGGGCCGGATTCGGAAGCAATGCTCTGGTTCATCTGAGCCTCCACGTATAGCACCGTGTATATTAGATACAGTTAACTGTATCTAATAAGGAGCTTACGCGCAGTGGGGAAAACAGTCAACGGCGCAGTCAGCAGTCCGCGGGGATACGACGCCTCCGGCCGGCGTGAGCGGGCGGGCCGGAACCGGGACCGCATTCTGGATGCTGCCCGCGTTCTGTTTCTGGCCGGCGGCTACGGCGCGACGACGGTGGTGGCCATCGCGGCGGAGGCCGGCGTTTCGGCCGAGACCCTTTATAAGAAATTTGGCGGGAAGCCGGGACTGGTGCGCGCAATATACGAACGCAGCCTGCTGGGCAGCGGGGCGAGTCCCGCAGAACAACGGTCAGATGCTGTCCAGGAGGAAGAGCCAGACCCGCGCGTGCTGGTGCTGCGGCTCGGGGCGCTGGTAGCCGAAGTCGCACCGGAAGCCGGGCCGGTGCAGGGGCTGATAAGAGATGCAGCCGCCGCCGGGGATAAGGACATGGCGCTGTTGCTGGACGAAGTAGAATCATCCCGGTACCGGCGCATGCTGCACAACGCCGCCACGCTGCTGGCCCGAGGAATCCTTGCCCCCGGACTGACGGCTGAAAAGGCCGCCGATGTGATGTGGGCGTACACGGCCCCTGAACTCTATGAAAACCTGGTGCTCAAACGCGGCTGGACCCCGCAGGACTTAGGCGTGTTCGTGGGCAGCGCGCTGGCGGCGGCGCTTCTGGCCTGAATGGCGCGGTGGAGAGGCAGAAGGTCTTCGCCGTGGCGGCCGGCCGGCGTTGGCTTCTCCAGGGGCAGGCCATTGTGCCCGGATGCATCCAGATGTGAAAATGACGCTGTGGGCCTTGCGACAGGCGGCCCCGTGGCACTAACGGGAATGCAGGCATGCGAACAATCGTTTTTGAAAACACCATCATGATTCCGCGTGACCGGTCCGAGGTCTACGCATACTGCGTGGGTCCCAAGTACCACTACGAGCTACCCGGCCAGAAGCGGCTGGCCCCCGAATTTGTGGAGTGCGTACCCAACAGATCCTGGACGGAAAAGCTGGAGACCCGCCGTGAGTCCATCCGGTACTCGTACACCGTTTATCCGGTCGCAGACAGCACGCGGCTGACTGTCCGCGCCGAATTTACGCCGAAGGGGATAGGGCGTCTGCTGCCGTCAACGCGGGCAAGCGGCTACCGCAAGCGCGAGACATCGAGGCTGGATGCGATCAAGAAGAGCCTGGCAAGCCGTGCAGAGCGGGGCCCGGCCGAACGCACGCAGCGTAAATAGGCCTTGCTGCTGTGCAGTGGGAATGCTGGAGCGGCTGACGGGAATCGGACCCGCGTATCAAGCTTGGGAAGCTAGCGCTCTACCATTGAGCTACAGCCGCATTTCGCCCTGATCTCTCCGGGCAGATCCAAGCTTAGCGCAGTTGCGGCGCCCAGCCAGTCACACCCATGCAGCGTGGCGGACCGGCTTGCAGCCCAAATACAGTCACCTCCCGTAACTGTTCGGTAAAGGCGCGGCAGGTTGCTATGCCCGGCGTGGTTCGCTGACTATTCTGAACCAGTTAGCTGCAGTGTCAGGGGAACGGGCTACATCAGGTGGTCGACGTCGAAAAAGGAATCCCGGATGGCATTTGCAGAACACGAAGTTCTCATCCAGCGTGATGCGATGACCGTCTACGCGTTCCTCCTGGACGGTCTCAATCTGCCGCGATGGCGCGACGGAATCCGCAGTATCAGTCTGCGGCAAGGGGTCACCGATTCCCAGGGCGCCGTCTACCAGCAGACGCTCACAGGACCGGGCGGCCGTCCGATTGCCGGGGACTTCGAGATCACGAGGGCCCGGCCCGGCGCCGAGATCCAATTCCAGGTGATTGCCGGACCCGCCCGGCCGCACGGCGGCTACTATCTCAGCACCGAAGGCCACGCCACCCGCGTGCGGTTTGCCCTGGAATATCAGCCGAAAGGCCTGATGAACCTCATGAACAATATGATCCAGCAGACCATGAAGGCAGAAGTGGCGCAGCTTGAGAAGCTCAAGCTTGTTCTCGAGGGTCAGCCGCGATCGGACTGAGCTTCCACTCCTGGCTTCCCTTACTGGGCGAGCCTCTGGTTGGACCAGCTTCCGGTGATGTCCGACGGCGAGGCGAGTGCTCCGCTGCCAAGGTCCCAGTACTGCACTGTGTCATTGGCCCGGCGCAGTGCCACACCGGTGGAGTTGAGCCCGGTAACGTCCCGCAGGGGACGGATGGCAGTCACGTCAGACCATCCGTTGGCCACCACCTTCCTCGTTTCGGTCCGTGGAGCCATTGTGCCTGCACCGCGGTACAGCAGGACATTGCCGTCGCTTTGGCGGGCCAGTAGATCCTGGAAGCCGTCGGCATCGAAATCCACCATGCTGAGCCGCGTAGCAGCGACGCCAGAAGCGCTCAATGCCCGCTGGGTCAGATCACCTGTGCCCAGGTTCGGGTACAGCCAAAGGTTGCCTGATGTGTCCTTCGCAATGATCTGCGGCATACGGTTGTTGGCACACCAGCCCCCTACGGCAAGCGTCATGGAGTCCCAACCGGACTGGCCAAGCGTCAGCATCGTGCCGAAGCCACCGCCGGCTAGTCCAGGGTGCAGCGTCAGGCGGCCGTCAGCCCACTGGGTCAGCAGGTCAAAGACGCCATCGCGTTCCCAATCCGTGATGAAGAGTTCCTTGGCCAACCCGAATCCGGAGCCGATTGTCTGGGGCGGCCCGAAGGAACGGTTGCCCAGGGAGGGACGGTTGGTCACCAGACCGCTGGAATCAACGGAGACCAGATCCCCGGCACTCTTGATGGCCGCCGCGCTCAGATTCACCGTGGGCGGCATGTGCTTGGTGACTGGATCGCAGAGGCTGGCGGCCGGCGGCGGGAGTTCCGTGCTGCCTCCGGGGCTGGTGGTGGTGCCGGAAGGGAGGGTGGTGTAGCCGAAGAAGTCCACCACGCCCCACATGGTGTACCGGTTGGGGGTGGTCTGCCAGTTGCCGTCCGTGAACGTAATGCCGATGCCGATCACGTTTAAGCGCGGGTCCGTCAGGATGGCATTGTGGGCGGCTGACCCCTTCCACCACTCCACCAGCTGTGCGGCATCGCGGTCCCAACGGACTGCGATCACTTCGCCGGCTCCGTTGTTGGGGTTCAGGGCCCTGGGATCAGTCCAGAAATTTGCGCGGTGTTCAATCACCTCACGGGAGGCGATGCTGTTGGACCACTCCTGTGCCATCCCCGCAACGGTGGCGTGGTACTTCACGACCGCCAGCCCCAGTGAGGCCCGGTAGCTGTTGACGGCGTTGAATACCGCGTTGACCTGTGAGGAGTTGCTGTCCGGAACCAGGGCCTCCGGCGTCAGTGCCCTTGATTCCGTGGTGGTGGACTGCTGCGGTGCAGGCTCCTTTGCCGGCGCCGGCGCAGTGGCCGCCGCCGCAAGATCAGCGTCGGAGGCAGCAAGCGGCGGGATGGATGCGGGCTCCGGAGGGGCCAGCGCGGGTGTGGAGGTCCCGGCCGCCGGTGCGGCCTGTCGGATCAACGGGTCCACGGCGGGGGCGAGTGCCTCCCCGGGTTTCTGGGCTGCGGTGGTAGTGCCGCCGCTGTCGTTCACGGCCCGCGCCGGTCCCAAGGCAACGCGGGATGTTTCGGCGGGGAGCGGGGACGACGCTGACGGGCCAGTGCTCACGAGAGGTGCCACCGGAAAATGGCTTGCCGCAGGCGACGCCAGCGCAAGGGCGCAGATCATCGCCACTACGGCAGGCGCCGCGAATTTTCCCACTGCATCCCCAGCTCTATAGAGGCCGCTTTCGGTGCATTGGCGGCCGACATACTGAGGGCAACATTAGCGCCCCGGCACGGCGTCAACAATGCATGCGGTATTTTTGGAGGCGTGCTGATCTCTGACCGCGATATTCGTGCCGAAATAGACTCCCAACGGATTGTTCTTGAACCCTACGATCCCGCGATGGTCCAGCCGTCCTCGGTGGACGTCCGGATTGACCGTTTTTTCCGTCTCTTCGACAACCATAAGTACGCCCACATCGACCCCGCCGAGGATCAGCCTGATCTGACACGGCTGGTTGAGGTGGAGTCCGGTGAGCCGTTTATTCTGCACCCGGGCGAGTTTGTGCTCGGCTCCACCTATGAGACCGTCACTTTGCCCGACGACGTCGCGGCCCGGCTGGAGGGTAAGTCCTCGCTGGGGCGCCTGGGTCTGCTGACCCATTCCACCGCCGGTTTCATCGACCCCGGATTTTCCGGTCACGTCACGCTGGAACTGTCCAACATGGCTACTCTGCCCATTAAATTGTGGCCGGGCATGAAGATCGGCCAGCTCTGCTTCTTCCGTTTGACCTCGGCCGCCGAGCACCCTTACGGCTCGGGCCAGTACGGCAACCGCTATCAGGGCCAGCGCGGGCCCACAGCCAGCCGCAGCCACCTGAACTTCCACCGCACCGAAATCTAGGTTCAGGCGCGCGCGGGTACCGGTTTGGACGAGCGCCGGACCAGCTTGACCAGCGGCTCCACATAGCGTGCTGCCAGCGGTCCAACGATCGCCATGATCAACACGTACGCCGTAGCCAGTGCGGCGAGTTCATCCGGCACCACGCCGGATGCCACAGCCAGGCCGGCAATAACGATGGAAAACTCGCCGCGGGCAATCAGCGCGGCGCCGGCACGGAAGCGGCCCGGCAGGGCAATGCCAGCACGTTTTGCCGCCCAGATGCCGGTGACCATCTTGGTCGCGGCCGTTACTGTGGCCAGAATGAGCGCCCACCCCAGCACAGGGGGGATCGAGGCGGGATCTGTGTTGAGCCCGAACGCTACGAAGAAAATCGCAGCGAAGAGATCCCGGAGGGGCTCGAGTATGCGGGTGGCGTTGTGGGCCGTCGCGCCGGAAATCGCGATGCCCAGCATGAACGCTCCCACTGCCGCAGATACCTGAAGGGCTGCCGCCAGGCCTGCCACCAGGAGGGCCGCCCCCAGCAGGTTGAGCAGGAAGACCTCGGAATTTTCGCTGTGTACAGCCTTGGATACGTGGTGCCCGTGCCGCAGGGCGACCACCAGCACCGCCGTGACCACGGCAAGGGAAATTCCCACCGTCTGGAGTCCACCCAGGAAACTGACGCCGGCCAGCGTGGCAGTGAGGATGGGTAGATACACGGCCATGGCGAGGTCTTCAAACACCAGGATGGAAAGCACCACCGGAGTCTCGCGGTTTCCGATCCGGCCCAGGTCCGTGATGACCTTGGCAACTATTCCGGATGAGGAGATGTAGGTGACGCCGCCCATCACCATGGCGCCCACCAGCCCCCAGCCAAGCAGCACCGCCAGGCCTGCCCCCGGCATGAAGTTGAGCACAAAGTCCAGCACACCTGCCTGCCACGAGCGGCGCAGTCCGGTGACCAGTTCGGACGCGGTATATTCCAATCCGAGCATAAGAAGGAGGAGGATTACACCGATCTCACCGGAGAGATGTGCGAACTCGTGCATACCTTCAAGTTTCACCACCCCGCCCGCGCCGAACGTGAGGCCGCCGACCAGGTATAGGGGGATGGGGGACATGCCGATCCGTGCGGCCAGCCGGGCCAGCAGGCCGAGGCAGAACACAACGGCCCCCAGCTCTATGAGGGTCAGGGCCAGCGGGTCCACAGCCGTTAGCCGTTGCGCAGAATATCAGCCGCGGAATCGAGTCCCTCTTGCGTTCCGACCGCAACGAGCAAATCGCTCGTGTGAAGCACGACGTCGGGGCCCGGGGACGGGAGTACCTCGCCTTCGCGCATGATCGCCACGATGGAAACGCCGCTTCGGGTGCGGATGCACGCTTTGCCCATGGGCTGGTTCTGGAACGGGGAGTCGGGCGCGATGGAAAACTGCCTGGTGACGATCCCCGGAACTTCCTTGTGGGCTTCGGTCAGTTTCATGGCGAGGTGCTGTGCCCCCAGCAGATTACCCAGGGTGGCAGCTTCATCGCCGGTGAGCGGGATGGACGCCTGACAGGTGTCAGGATCATCCCAGGTGGACACGATCAGTTCAGTCTGGCCTTCACGCAACTCCACCACACCGATCCGGCGTCCTGAGGCGGTCATGAAGTCCTTGCGCCTGCCGAAGCCCGGGAGATCTGTTTCATCCACGTTCATGGCACCAGCCTAGTCCGCGAACGGACGCTTGGTGCCCCGATTTCGCCGTTTTCGGGCCCGCAAGTGTTCGTTCGCGCTCTGGTTTGGGGGCAGGTTCCTAGGACTCGGGAACCACGGCGATTTCGGTCCGGCCCGGCGGCTTGACGGGGAGGATCACCAGGAGTCCGGCCAGCAGGACCACCATGATGCCCAGAATGCCCCAGCGCTGGGCTTCCCCCGCGGCAACCAGCGGGGTGGCTACCGTGATGCACAGGGTGAACAGGGCCGGAGCCAGGAAGCTGACGGCCCTGCCCGTGGTGGCGTAGAGCCCGAACAGCTCGCCGGATTCGCCATGCGGGGCCAGACGTGCCAGGTAAGCGCGGGAGGAGGACTGGGCGGGACCCACAAACAGGCTCAGGAACAATCCGAACACCCAGAACGTGGTGCCACCGGCCCACGCCGCGCCGAAGAAGACGTAGTCGCTGTTGCCCAGGACCAGAATCGCGGTTCCGGCGACCAGGAGCCCCACCAGCGAGCCGATGATGACCGACTTGGGTCCGATGCGGTCGTCCAGGAACCCGCCGATCATGGCACCCACTGCTGCAACCACATTGCCGAAGATCGCGAAGAAAATGACTTCCTTGAGCTCGAATCCGAAGGTTCCGGCGGCGATGATCCCGCCGAAGGTGAACACTGCCGCCAGCCCGTCACGGAAGATGGCGCTGGCCAGCAGGAAGTAGATGGTGTGCGGGCTGGTTTTGTAGATGGCCTTGATCCGGCGCACCAGCAGGCCGTAGGAGGCCAGGAACCCCAGCTTTGCGCCCCGCTGCGGCTTGGGCAGCTCGGGGACGGCAAACAGCACGGGCAGGGCAAAGATGAAGAACCACAGGGCCGAGAAGACCGCCACCAGACGGATGTTGAGGCTGTTTTCGGTGGAGGCCCCGAACCAGTCAAAGCTGGGCTGGACAAACAGCTGCAGCACGATCAGCAGCGCAACAATTCCACCGAGATAACCCATTCCCCAGCCGAAACCGCTGACCTTGCCGATGTTCTTCGGTGTTGAGATCTGCGCCAACATAGCGTTGTAATTGACGCCGGCGAACTCAAAAAACACATTCCCCAGGGCGATCAGTGAGACGCCCAGCAGCAGGAACTCCGGCCGCGGAAACACAAAGAAACACAGTGCGGTCAAAACCGCGACGGCGGCCGTGTTGACGCCCAGCCACAGCTTGCGGCGGCCGCCGGTGTCCGACCTCTGACCTGTGACGGGTGCCAGCAGGGCAATGGCCACGCCCGCAATGGCAAGCGCACCGCCGAGGACTGCGGATGCCTGGTCCTCGCCGCCGAACGCGTTAGACGTCAGGTACACAGTGAAAACGAACGTGGTCATCACCGCGTTGAAGGCCGCGGATCCCCAGTCCCACGCGGCCCAGGCAAGCACGCGTCCCTTGTCGGTGACCTGGTTCCCGGTTTCGAGTTCTGACCGGGGGTGCATGGCCTCAGGAGCCGTGGCGGAGTTCATAGGTGAATGCTATCCGGCCGTGGCGAACGCTGAGGGGAGATGCTTCCCGGACTGCCGGGAATTTTCCCGTAACTCCCGGTGAATGCGCGAAAACTGTCGGTGGGCCCTTGATAAACTGTCCGCACCGAACCTAACTTATGACCGCCTGCTCCAACTTTTTGACAATCGAATTCCTGACGTTGGGGAGACACCAGTGATTACAGTCCTTGCCGTGCACTTTGCGGTGGCTGCTGTGGCGCCGTTTCTGTTCAGGCGATTCGGCCGCAATTCGTTCTTCGCCCTGGCCGCTGTGCCGGGCGGATCGTTCGTCTGGTTGCTTCTGCAGCACAGTGCGGTGTATTCAGCGGCAGGATCCACGGCAGAAATCATTCCGTGGGTCCCGGCCCTCAAACTTGAGTTTGCCTTCCGGATGGATGCCCTGGCGTGGGTGATGTCGCTGCTGGTGCTGGGAGTGGGCGCGCTGGTTCTGGTCTACTGCGCCCGCTACTTCAAGGACAAGGACGACTACCTGGGCGGCTTCGCCGCCCAGCTGCTGGCGTTCGCCGGTGCCATGTTCGGACTGGTCATTGCCGATGACCTCCTTTTGATGTTCGTCTTCTGGGAACTCACCACGGTTCTTTCCTATCTGCTGATCGGCTACGCCCGTACCAGGTTGTCCGCCAGACGGTCTGCCCTTCAGGCCCTTATGGTCACCACCGCGGGCGGCCTGGCGATGCTGGTGGGCCTGATCATTCTCGGTTTCACTGCCGGCACCTACCGGATTTCCGCGATCCTGGAGCTGGCACCCACACTGGTGACGGGACCAACAGCGGGAGCCGTGGCGGCCGCCGTCGTACTGATCCTGATCGGTGCCATCACCAAATCGGCGCTGGTGCCGTTTCATTTCTGGCTCCCGGGCGCCATGGCGGCACCAACACCGGTGAGCGCTTATCTGCACGCCGCGGCCATGGTCAAGGCCGGCATCTACATCGTGGCGCGGATGGCACCAGGCTTCACGGACACCGCGTACTGGCCGCCCCTGGTGCTGGGACTTGGCCTCGCCACCATGCTGGTGGGCGGCTACCGGGCGCTGCGGCAGACCGACATCAAACTCATCCTCGCCTACGGCACTGTCAGCCAGCTGGGTTTCCTGACCATGGTGGTGGGACTCGGCACACCGGATGCGGCCCTGGCCGGCCTCGCGATACTGCTGGCGCACGGCCTGTTCAAGGCCACGCTTTTTCTGGTGGTCGGCATCATCGATCACCACTCCGGAACCCGCGATATCCACAAGCTATCCGGTGTCTTCCGATCCTCGCGCGCGCTGGGCGTTGTGGCGGGCATCGGCGCCGCCTCGATGGCTGGTGTGCCGCTGCTGGCAGGGTTTGTAGCCAAGGAATCGGTTCTTGAGGCCTTTGTCCACTTCGCCGGCGGTGACACCAGCGAGCAGAACCAGCCGTGGGGCATGCTTATCCTGGTTGGCGTTGTGCTTGGCTCGATTCTGACCTTTGCCTACAGTGCCCGCTTCATGTGGGGCGCCTTCGCCGTCAAACCGGGTGTTGACGCTACCCCGTTCAAGGCCATCCGGCCGTCATTCCTGGCGGCCCCGGCAATTCTCAGCGTATTGACCATCGCCTACGGCGTCTGGCCTGCCCCTGTGGACCAATGGATCCAGCCGTATGCGTCTTTGTTTGCGCACGGAACCTCTGAATCCGGAACGCCCGGCGCCGGCGGGCCCGACGTCGGAACGGTCGCTGGGCAGGCCGGCCACCTTGCGCTGTGGCACGGCTTCACACCGGCGCTCGGGCTGACAGCGGTCACTTTCGCGCTGGGGCTGGCGATGTTCTATGGACGCAACCTTGTGGCCCGGGCCCAGGGCCTGGTCCCAGGCTGGATCGATGCTGACCGCGGGTACCAGGCGGCCATCGGCGCCCTCGATGACACGGCCGTCTGGGTCACTGGCCGCACCCAGCGTGGTTCGCTCTACTTCTACCTGGCCGTCATCCTCACCGTTGCGTTTGTGCTTCCCCTGACTGCCCTGATCCTGGCCAACAAACCGCTGCCCGGCGGGCTGTACTTCATTGATCCCAACTCGCCGCTGCAGCTCGTAGCGGCAGCCGGAATCGTGATCGGAGCGCTGGCTGCTGTCCGCGCGAACAAGCGGTTCCTGGCGGTGCTGATGGTCTCCGTGACCGGCTACGGAATTGCCCTGATGTTCGCACTGCAGGGTGCTCCGGACCTGGCGCTGACCCAGATGCTGGTGGAGACCATCATCCTGGTGGCTTTTGTCCTGGCTATGCGCAGCCTGCCGGCCGAGCTCCGAGACCGTACCGGCGGCAAGTACCGGGTGATCCGCGTGATTATCGGGGTGGCGTTCGGCGTCACCATGATCTTTGTTGCCATTTACGCCATGGGGGCCCGTGTAGCGCTGCCGGTGTCACTGGAATTCCCCAAGCTGGCCTACGAAGGCGGTGGCGGCCTGAACATTGTCAACATCACGCTGGTGGACATCCGGGTCTGGGACACGTTCGGTGAAATCTCCGTACTGGCCCTTGCTGCCACCGGCGTGGCGAGCCTGATCTTCGTCCGGGGCCGCGGAGAAGGAATCCGGGCGTCGTCCACTGTGGCGGAGGGCAGCGTTGGCCGTCGGACGGGCGTCGACCACAATTCACGGGAGGCCGCAGCGCTGGCCCTGAGCCGGAAGTTCGCAGCATCCACCCGCGACGCCTGGCTGGTGGCGGGGCGGACCATGGCCCCGGAACGGCGGTCCATCATCTTTGAAGTCGTCACCCGGCTGATCTTCCACTCCATGATCATCTTCTCCATCTATCTGCTGCTGGCTGGACACAACCTGCCCGGCGGCGGATTCGCCGGCGGGCTGACGGCCGGACTGGCTCTCACCCTCCGCTATTTGGCCGGCGGACGCTTCGAACTCCGGGAGGCAACACCCATCAGCGCCGGAACGCTGCTCGGAGTCGGCCTGGCCACGACCGCGGCTTCCGGGATAGTGCCGCTGCTGCTGGGGGGCCAGATATTCCAGAGTGCCATCATCGAGCTGTGGCTGCCGGTCTTCGGGGACATCAAGTTCGTCACCTCCACCATTTTCGACATCGGCGTGTACATCGTGGTAATCGGGCTGGTGCTGGATGTCCTGCGCAGCCTGGGCGCCGAGATCGACGAACACTTCGAAGAGGACGCCGCAGGGCCCGCCGAGGACCAGGAGCCTGACAGTATCCCCGCCGGGGTCCCGGCCGGGACCACCGCCAAGAGCCAAGCATGAGCGTGAACCTGACCCTGCTGACCGTGATGGGTGCCCTGTATGCGTGCGGCATCTACCTGATCCTTGAACGAAGCCTGACCCGGGTGCTCCTGGGGCTGATGCTGCTGGCGAATGCCACCAACCTCCTGATCCTGGCCACAGGCGGCTACGCGGGGCTCGCCCCGATCTTTGCAGGAGACACGGATCCCCGGGACTACAACGACCCCCTGCCCCAGGCACTGATCCTGACATCAATCGTGATCTCCTTCGCCGTGACGGCGTTTATGTTAGGCATCATCTACCGCACGTGGGCGCTGGCCCGCCAGGATGAGATCCAGGACGACGTCGAGGACCGCCGTGTGGCGCAGACGCCAAGTTTCGATGCGGAAGACGACGCCGAAATTCCCGTTGAGACGTCCGAGTTTCCGCTGACGATGCTCGGCACCGACGGCCATGGTGTCACCACTACCGACGTCGACACAGGTGGCACCATTAAAGCCGGCGGCCGCCGGATCCCCGCCAAGGATGCGGCCGCGGAAGAGAAACCCGGCTCCCAAAACGTGACACCAGGCCCGGAAGGAGGCGTGAAGTGAACATCGCAAGCTTTGCCCCGCTCGCCGTCGGACTTCCCATCCTGGGCGCTGCCCTGACCTTTCTGCTGATCCGGCATTCCCGGGCGCAGCGGCTCGTGAGTATCTCACTGCTCTCGCTCACGCTGCTGCTGGAGTGCCTGTTGCTGGCCTCGGTCTGGGACGGAGGCACAGCGGCGGTGAACATCGCCGGCTGGCTGCCGCCGTGGGGGATTGTGCTGGTGGTGGACCAGTTCTCCTCGCTGATGCTGGTGGTCTCCTCTGTAGTCAGCCTGGCCGTGCTTATTTATGCCACGGGCCAGGGCATGGCCGACGGCGACCGCGACGCCCCCGTCTCGATCTTCCACCCCACCTACCTGATCCTGGTGGCCGGGGTATCAAACGCCTTCCTGTCCGGTGATCTGTTCAACCTGTATGTGGGGTTCGAGATCCTGCTGACCGCCAGTTACGTGCTGATCACCCTGGGCGGGACCGGGCCGCGGATCCGTGCAGGTGTCACCTACGTGGTGGTCTCTGTGGTGTCCTCGGTGCTCTTCCTCATCTCCATCGCCATGATCTACGGGGCCACGGGAACTGTGAACATGGCGGATCTGGCCATCAAGCTGGCAGACCTGGACCAGGGCACCAAGACGCTCCTGCACGTGATGCTGCTGGTGGCCTTCGGCATCAAGGCGGCGGTGTTCCCGCTGTCCTTCTGGCTCCCGGATTCGTATCCCACCGCCCCGGCCCCGGTTACTGCCGTGTTTGCCGGCCTGTTGACCAAGGTGGGTGTCTACGCGATGGTCCGGACGGAGACGCTGCTTTTTCCGGGCGATACGCTCAATTCGCCGCTGATGGTGGCCGCACTGCTGACCATGGTGGTGGGAATTCTTGGCGCGCTGGCCCAAAGTGACATCAAGCGTCTCCTGTCCTTTACCCTGGTCAGCCACATCGGCTACATGGTGTTCGGACTGGCAATGTCCTCCGTGGCCGGGCTCGGCGCGGCCGTGTTTTATGTGGCCCACCACATCACCATCCAGACCAGCCTCTTCCTGGTCACCGGCCTCATTGAACGCCGGGGCGGCAGTTCATCCGTGGACAGGCTGGCCGGCCTGGCCAAGCTTTCCCCGCTGCTGGCCATGCTGTTCTTTGTTCCGGCCATGAACCTGGCCGGCATCCCGCCGTTCTCCGGATTCCTGGGCAAGGTGGGGCTGATGCAGGCCGGGATCGCACTGGGCACACCGCTGGCCTACGCGCTGGTCATCGGTGGCGTGGTCACCAGCCTGCTGACCCTCCTGGCCGTGGCCCGCGTCTGGAACCGCGCCTTTTGGCGCAAACCCGAGGACGCCGAACACCCGGACCCTGTACTGCTGGCGGCTCCCGAGGATTCGGACACCGGACACCGGGCAGGGAGGAGTAACGTCACGCTTCTGCCGCGCACCATGGTGGGATCAACGTTGGGACTGGTGGCGGTGGGAATTGCCCTGACTGTTTTTGCGGGACCGCTCTTCAAATTATCCGAGCACGCCGCCCAGGACATGCTGGACCGCACATCCTACATCCAGGCCGTTCTAGGCGAGGACGCCTCTGTTCCGCCAACTACACAGGCAGTTGGTGGCAAATGAGCCGTAAACCCAGATCCATCCGGCAGGAAGTCCCGCTTCTCATCTGGCTGGTGATCGTCTGGGGTGCCCTGTGGCAGGACTTCAGCCCCGGCAATCTGCTGTTCGGTGGCGTGCTGGCTGTACTGGTGGCAAGGGTCTTTTACCTGCCGCCGGTGGAACTGAGCGGGCGCTTCAACATCCTGCGCGCCGTCCCGTTTGCGCTGATGTTTGTGGTCCGCGTTGCGGCTGCCAGCTTCCAGGTGCTGTATCTGGCGGTGGTCCAGGGGCCCACGGTGACCAACGCCGTCGTTGCGGTTCCGTTGCGGAGCCATTCGGACCTGATGGTGACGGCCACCGGGCACGTCATCTCGCTGATCCCGGGGTCGCTGGTGGTGGACGTGGACAGGTCTACCTCCACGCTGTACATCCACGGGCTGAACGTCCGCAACGGTGACGATGTGGTGAAGCTCCGCAGGGAAGTACAGGATACCGAGGCCGTACTGATCCGGATCATGGGCACCCATGACGAATTGTCGGCACTGAAACAGGAGGCCGCCGCTTGATGCAGATTGTCCTCACCGTTACCGCGGTGGTGCTGTCCCTGGCCGCCGCCGGGGCGATCATCAGGATTGCCAGGGGCCCTTCCCTGCTGGACCGGGTGCTGGCCTCCGACGTGCTTCTGGCCATCCTGGGCGCTGCCCTGTGCATCGACATGGCCGTGAACCGGCACCTGAACAACCTCATGTTGCTGGTGGCCCTGTCCATCATCGGGTTCATCGGATCGGTGACTGTGGCGCGGTTTGTGGCCGACCGGCGGGAGCCAGCCAATGAGTCCTGAGACCTTCGCCGTGGACAGCGTGATCGACGCCGTTTCGGCCGTCTTTATGGTGGTTGGCGCGCTGATGTCGCTGGCCGCGGCAATCGGACTGCTGCGCTTCCCGGACCTCATGAGCCGGATGCACGCCGCCACCAAACCCCAGGTGCTGGGCCTGTTCCTGCTGCTGGCCGCAATCGGTCTTCAGATGCGGAGCTGGTGGGTGTGGCCGGTGCTGGTGGTGGCCTGGATCTTCCAGCTGCTCACCGTGCCGGTGTCCGCGCACATGGTGGGCCGGGCCGGCTACCGCACCAAGCACCTGCACCGGGAACTGCTCAGCTCCGATGAGCTGGAGGCCGTGGTCCAGAAGGCGGCCAAGGCCGCGGATGCAGGGATGGACGACGCCGGTACGTCCGGCGGCAGCAGGCTGGACTGACGCTGCCGGCGGCGACGCGCAAAGGTTGCGGATCGCGCTGCGGATCGCGGAGGCGAGCTACGGTTGCTCTGCGAGCCAGTCGAAGGCGAAGTCAGCAACCTCTTCCCAGCCTGGCTGGTTGCAGATGAAGTGCGAGCGGTTTGTGAAATTCTTGAAGTCGACGGGATTTCCGGCCTTCTTATAGGCCGTCGCGTTCTTCTCGATCAACGGCAGCGGGGTCAGATGGTCGTGGTCGGCCGAGATCAGCAGGAGTGGCGCGTGCGGCACTGCGAAGTCGATGGAGGCTTCGCTGGTGAGGGTGCTCCGCGGCACGTTCCGGCTTTCCGGAACGACGTAGCGGCCGAAGGCCTCGTCGCCGGCCTCCTGGCTCATGGTGTTGCAGAACGTGTAGTGGAACCGCTTCGGCGTCATGATCACCGGCTTGTTTCCTGCGAACGGGTTGATGTGGGGGAAGTTCGCCCTGAGGAAATGCAGGTTCGCGGCGACGATGCCCCTGGGCGGTGCCGGGGAGACGGCCACGCCGGCGGCAGCGTAGCCGTCATTGACAAGTTATTGCACGACCAGGCCGCCAATGGAGTGGCCCATGATGACCGGCTGCTCCGGCAGGAGATCGATGAGTGCCTTGAAATGGTCCACGACCTGCCCGAACCTCAGTGCCCCAAGGGCAGGTCCGGATTCGCCCGAAGCCAGGCCGGCACGCCGTCATGATACGGCCATGATGGGGCTTGGCCGCCGTAGCCACGATCGGCACCGCGACGCTGCCACCCCTCCCAGCTCAAGCCGTTCAGGTACATGCCGTGGATGAAAATGATGGTCTTCGAAGCGGTCATGTCGATCTCCTAGCCCCTGTCAGTTGCCTGCCATCCGAGCACAGCCCCGATCACCGACGTGAAGGTGTCAGACGACGTCCTGCGTCTTGGCGAAGCGTGCGATGGCGTGCTGGGTACCGCGGTTGGCGAGCACCTGGATCAGAGTGCTGACCACAGCCGAAATCAGGGCGAAGGTCAGGGCGGAGCGAAGGCTGGTTTCGACGTCGTTCTTGCCCGTGGGCGGTTTGTTGCCGGTGGACTTTTCCCAGACACCGTTGACGAGTTTGGTGCCGACGAATCCGGCGCCGATGCTGACGCCGGTGCCAAGCAGTTTGATGAAGAGATTCATTCCGGGACTCCTTGCGGGAGGAAACAGGGCTGCCCCTAGCCTAGCGTCACGACTGGCCGCTCAGGCCAGCGACCGCGCTGCCAGCAGCTCCTCGAGACGGTCAAAGTCCTCGTCCATGCCGCTGTCCATCCCGCCGAGCATGGCGTCACGGTCCTCGACCGAGATGAAGACGGACAGGCCATCGATGCGGCTGCGTCCGTCAGGGAGATCTGTAAAAGTGAGGGTCTCGAGCGTCGGGTGGCCCGGGTCCCCTTCAAATTCAAAAGTCTGCACAATGCGGCTTGGTGCGGTGACTTCGTGGAACGAGCCATGGAAGGCCCATTCGCCGCTGCCGCCCGCGATAACGTAGCTCCAGCAGCCGCCGGTGGTGGGGTCGAACTTGCACATGGTCAGCTCGGTGCCTTGCGGTCCCACCCACTTAGACAGCAGTTCCGCGTCAGTGTGGGCTTCGAAGACCTGTGTGGCCGGAGCCTCGAAGTCGCGCGTAAAGGAGATGGTCTGCTCGCCCGGAGCAGCGGTTACGGTGCGTCGGTTTGTCATGGGCGTTCCTTCATCTTTTTCGAGCAGCGTATCGGGCCGCGCGTTCTGCTTCAAGAACCTGCCCCGGCCAAAACCTGCTCCGCCCAAGTCACAAAGCGAGACCCCGTCCCTGCCCCGCCAAACCCGGCCCCTGCGGTGTAAACTGGATCACGCCCACAAGGGCAGATTTATTTACGACAGGGGAGCGCCGCCGTCGGGCTCTGTAGCGATGCAGGAACCGTGGTGGGCGCTGAGAGTGCGGACAGCCGCAGACCCTCGAACCTGATCCGGCTAGTACCGGCGTAAGGGAGTCGAGTTCTCAAAGCGTCCGGCCGCGGGCGGCACCAGCCGTCAGGATCGAAGCCGGGGAGCGCTTTCCCCTCCTGTTCCTCAGGAGGACGACATGACAACTGCAGCAATCAAAAGAACCAGCTACAACTGGCGCGTAGTGGACATTGTGGTGGCGGCACTGATCGCCATCGCCGGCGGCGTGATCTTCTGGGCCTGGTCCCAGGGCGCCGCACTGGTGTCCGCACCCATGAACGCCGCCTACCCGCCCTTGACCGGGCTGATCGCCGGCGGTTGGATGATCCCGGCCGTGCTGGGCATGCTCATCATCCGCAAGCCCGGGGCCGCGCTGTTCTGCGAGACTGTCGCAGCAACAGGCGAACTCATCATGGGCTCGCAGTACGGCACCACGGTGCTCATCTCCGGGCTCCTCCAGGGCCTGGGCGCCGAACTCGTGTTCCTTGCCTTCGTCTACAAGAAGTTCAACCTGCCGGTTGCGCTGCTGGCCGGCGCCGGTGCGGGGTTCTTCGGCGGCCTGAACGATTCCTTCCTGCCCTGGGGCTGGAACATCGCCTACGAAGCCGGAGACAAGCTCGCGTACATCGTGTTCTGCGCCGTCTCCGGTGCCGTCATCGCCGGTGCCGTCTCCTGGATCGCCACGCGCGGCCTGGCCAAGACCGGCGCACTTGGCTCCTTTGCATCCCGCAAGGCAGCGACGGAGTCCGTCTTCAACTGATGACCGCTCCCGACCCCGCCTCTGCAGGGGTGCGGCCAGCCGCTGTTTCCGCACAGGGCTGGGGCTGGCGGCACGCAGGGCGGTCCACAGCTGCCGTCCAAGGGCTGGATCTGGACATCCGGCCCGGCGAGCGGGTACTGCTGCTCGGGCCCTCGGGCGCGGGTAAGTCCACGCTCCTGCATGCCCTGGCGGGTGTGCTGGGCGATGAGGACGACGACGCCGACGAGACTGGCTCGCTGCTGATCGACGGCACCGCCCCCCGCAGGCAACGCGGACGTGCCGGCCTGATGCAGCAGGACCCGGAAACGCAGGTGGTCCTGTCGCGACTTGGTGACGACGTCGCCTTCGGTGCCGAAAACCTTGCCGTGCCGCGGGGCGAGATCTGGCGGCGCGTGCATGAAGCGCTCGACGACGTCGGGCTGCGCACCGCCGCCGGCGGCGGTTTGCCTCTGGACCACCCGACGTCGGCCCTCTCCGGCGGGCAGAAGCAGCGCCTTGCGCTCGCCGGAATTCTCGCCATGCGCCCAGGGCTGATCCTGTTGGATGAGCCCACAGCCAACCTGGACCCGGCAGGCGTTCTGGAAGTCCGGGACGCCGTGGCCCGCTGCCTCGACAAGACCGGCGCCACGCTGGTGGTGGTGGAGCACCGGGTGTCCGTGTGGAAAGATCTGGTGGACCGGATTGTGGTGCTGCGGCCCGGGCGGTCCACGGAGACCGCGGTGCTGATCGACGGACCACCGGACCAGGTGCTGTCGCAGGCAAGGGACATGCTCGCCGCTGCCGGTGTCTGGGTTCCGGGCTACGTACCGGCCACACGGGCACGCACCGCCAATACTGGCAGCGGCGGGGGCCCTGCCGAACTGCTGCTCGCCGCCCAGGACCTTGCCGTGTCCAGGGAACGCCCGCGCCGCCGCGGCTTCCGCACCCTTCCTCCGGTCCCGGTGCAGTCCGGCCTCACGGCCCAGGTGCTGGCCGGGCACGCGCTCACGATCACCGGCCCCAACGGCTCCGGAAAATCCACCTTCGCCCTGACCCTCGCCGGACTCCTGGCGCCGGTGGACGGCAAGGTCTCTGCCGCCGTCGGGCTTTCAGACGGTGCCGGGATCGATCCCTTCACCTGGAAAGCGGAGCAGCTGATCGCCCGGATCGGGACCGTCTTTCAGGAACCCGAGCACCAGTTCGTCACCGGCAACGTGCTGGACGAGCTGATGTTCGGACCGCGCCACCTGGGCCGTGGCGGGGAGCGCGTGGATGAACTCCTGGAGCGGCTGCGGCTGACGCACCTCGTGGACGCCAATCCGTATACGCTCTCCGGCGGTGAAAAGCGGCGCCTTTCCGTTGCTACCGTGCTGGCCGCCCACCCGAAGGTGCTGGTCCTGGACGAGCCCACCTTCGGCCAGGACGCCAACACCTGGGCCGAGCTCGCATCGTTCCTGTCCGAACTGCTCGACGCCGGAACGGCCGTGGTCTCGGTGACCCACGACGCCGAGTTCAGCTCCGTGCTGGGCGGCTCCCAGCTGGAACTCACTGCCGCGGCGGCGGTTCCGGCATGAGAAATGAACTGATCCTGCGCGGCAACAACGCCCCGCTGACCCGCGCCAACCCGCTGGCCAAATTTGCCGCCGTCTTCCTCATTACCCTGGTGCTGGCACTTTCCATCGACTGGGTGTCCGCGTCCGTGGCATTGGTCTGCGAATTCCTGCTGTTCCCGCTGGCCGGGCTCACGTTCGCACTTTTATGGCAGCGCGGCTGGCCACTGATCCTGGCGGCGGCGGTGGGCGGCTGGAGCACGGCGATCGTCGCCGCGGACAGCGGTGACGTGCTGCTCGACGTCGGAATCTGGTCCATCAGCGAGGGTTCCTTGCAGCTGGGGCTCGGTTTTATGCTCCGCGGACTTGCCATCGCCTTGCCCGCAGTGCTGCTGATGAGCTGCACGGACCCCACCGATCTTGGCGATGCCCTGGCGCAGAAGGCAAAGCTGCCCCACCGTTTTGTGCTGGGAACGCTCGCGGCCATGCGTCTGGTGGGGCTGATGGCGGAGGAATGGCAGACCATCGGCATGGCCCGGCGTGCCCGGGGCGTCGGCTCGCACGGCACCCCCTTGCAGCGGCTGCGCGCCACACTGGGGCAAAGCTTCGGGCTGCTGGTCCAGGCCATCCGGCGCGCCTCCCGCCTTGCCGTCACCATGGAGGCACGGGGCTTCGGCGGAGCCAACCGGACCTGGGCCCGCGAATCCACCTACTCGCTGCTGGACGTGTGGGTGCTGCTCGGCGGCGTGCTGATCGCCGCCGCGGCGGTTACGGGCGCAGTCTCCGCCGGGACCTGGAACATGGTCTGGCAGGCGTCCTAAGGGACGGATGGGCTTCCTGCCGCCTAGTAAGCGCTCCGTCACATACCAAATGTCACAGAATGGTAACGAAAGTTTCCCGGCTATTTGCGGGGTTCACCATTCCGCCACACCGTAGTTGGCACTAAGGCTACGGGTGGTTGGCCGCGGCCCGTACGCGGGGTGCTCCAGGGCCGGATAGCTGTCAAATCCGGCGAAACCCGGTTGATGATGCCTCGATTCTCGCTAGGTTGGAACAGATGGTTCAACAACTCGCAGAACTCCAGACCAGCACGAGGATCGAAGCAAAATTCCGTAAACCGACCCTGAACGACGGGCAGTCCCTGTGGCGCATGGCCAGGAATTCTAAAGTCCTGGACCTGAACTCGTCCTATTCCTACCTGCTCTGGTGCCGCGACTTCGCTGCGACGTCGATCGTGGCCACGGTCGACGGAGAACCGGCCGGTTTCATCACCGGTTACATGCGTCCCGATGAGTCCGGCACCTTGATGGTGTGGCAGGTGGCCGTGGATGAGGCTTTCCGCGGCAGGAGACTGGCCGCCGCCATGCTTGAGCGCCTGTCGCTGCAGGTGGACGCCCACCGTGTTGAAACCACTATCACCGCCGACAATGAAGCCTCAATCCGACTGTTTACCGGTTTCGCGGCACGCCGCAAGGCGGCGTTGGAACGTCAGCCGCTGTTCACTCGGGACCTGTACCCGGACGGGCATGACACTGAGTTTCTCTACCGGATCGGTCCGCTGGACTGAACCGACGTAATAGATGAAGGAAGCCTTCCCATGACAGACATTTTCGAAACACTTGAATCCGAAGTCCGAAGCTATTGCCGAAGCTGGCCCGCCGTTTTCGAGCGGGCCCACGGATCCTCGCTGACCAGCGAGGACGGCCGGACTTACCTGGACTTCTTCTCGGGAGCGGGCGCGCTGAACTACGGCCACAACAACCCCGCCCTGCTGCAGCCGCTCCTCGAATACCTGGCGAGCGGGGCCGTGGTGCACTCCCTGGACATGAAGACTCCGGCCAAACGGAAGTTCCTGCAGACGTTCCAGGACGTCATCCTCAAGCCGCGGAACCTCGACTACAAGGTCATGTTCCCCGGACCCACCGGCACCAACTCCGTGGAAGCGGCGCTGAAACTTGCCCGCAAGGCCACCGGGCGCCAGCACATCCTCAGCTTCACCAATGCGTTCCACGGAATGACACTGGGATCCCTCTCCGTCACCGGTAACTCGATGAAGCGCCAGGGTGCCGGCATTCCGCTGACCAACAGCTCCAAGATCCCGTACGACGACTATTTCGACGGCGAGACGGCCGACTTCCTCTGGCTTGAGCGCGTCTTGGAGGACAGCGGTTCCGGCGTGGACAAGCCGGCCGCCGTCATCGTGGAGACCGTCCAGGGCGAAGGCGGCCTGAACGCCGCCCGGGCGGAGTGGCTGCGCGGGCTCTCGGACCTTTGCACGAGGTATGAAATCCTGCTGATCGTCGACGACGTGCAGGCCGGCTGCGGCCGAACCGGAACTTTCTTCAGTTTCGAGGAGGCCGGCATCACCCCGGATATTGTCTGCCTGTCCAAGTCCATATCGGGCTACGGGCTGCCGCTGGCACTGACCCTGTTCCGTCCGGAACTGGACATCTGGTCCCCGGGAGAGCACAACGGTACTTTCCGCGGCCACAACCCCGCATTCGTAACCGGTACCGCAGCACTGGAAACCTACTGGCGTGACGGCGCCTTCCAGAAGCAGGTGGGTGCGCGGATCGTCCAGCTGCACGAAGGACTGGGGCGCATCGCCGCATCTGTCGAGGGCGCCAAGGTCCGGGGCCGCGGGCTTCTGGCCGGCGTGATCTTCCCCGATGCCGAATCGGCGGGGAAGATCGCCGCGGAAGCCTACGAGCACGGACTGCTGGTGGAGACTTCCGGGCCGGAGAGCGAAGTCATCAAACTGATGCCCGCGCTGACCATCAGCGCCGAGGACCTGGACCGGGGCCTGGACATCCTGACCGAGGCCACCCGTGCCGCCACGGAGGCCCGGGAACTCGCCGGAGCGCTCTAAGCCTCGCCGTCCCGCATCACCCAAACCGAGCAGATTGAGGATTGCCAATGATTGTTACCAACCTGGCCGAGCTGAACGATACGGACCGCGACGTGAAGTCCGAGACCTGGCGCAGCCGGCGGATGGTCCTGGCGGGAGAGGGCGTGGGCTTCTCGTTCCACGACACCGTGATCTACGCCGGCACGACCTCCACCTTCCACTACGCGAATCACGTGGAAGCTGTCTACTGCGTACAGGGCGAAGGGACGCTGACCAACGAGGTCACGGGCGAGGTCCACGATCTGCGGGACGGCACCATGTACCTCCTGGACGGCAAGGAGAAGCACAGTGTCCGGGCCGAAACGGAACTGCGGATGGCCTGTGTGTTCAATCCTCCGGTCACGGGGCGAGAGGTCCACGACGAAAACGGTGTCTACCCTCTCGTCGAAATGTCGAAATAGAGCAGATGGGCTGGCTGCGATAAGGGTTGGTCCGGGCACGATCGTTGCCCGGACCTACCAGCGTTTATCGCACAAGACGAATATTTTGTGAGCTGGACGGCAATTGGGTGCCGGTTGGTCCTCGGAATAACTCATCTGTGATATTTTTTGCTCATGACTCAAGAGACTGCTGAACACGTTGGCTCCATGCTCCGGGACGCGCGGGGCGAAAGAGGCTGGACACAGGGCCAGCTCGCCGCTGAACTCGGCACCAGCCAGAGCGCCATTGCCCGCATGGAACAGGGCAAGCAGAATCTCAGCCTCAAGATGATCCAACGTTTGGAGGCCATTTTGGGCCGCACCCTCGTTGAGGTGGGCAAGCCGCAAATGACCCACCTTCGCGTGGAGGGCGGGCGCACACTGTCCGGTGCCGTTGACGTCAACACCAGCAAGAACGCCGGCGTGGCCCTGCTGTGCGCCAGCCTCATCAACCGCGGCACCACCACGCTGCGCCGGCTGGCCCGGATCGAGGAGGTCAACCGGATTGTTGAAGTCCTCACCAGTATCGGCATGGAGTGCACCTGGCTCAACGCCAGCGATCTCCAGCTACGCCGCCCCGCCACCCTGGACCTGGACTCCATGGATGTGGAGGCCGCCCGCCGCACCCGCAGCGTGATCATGCTGCTGGGGCCGCTCCTCGATGAGTCCGCCGAGTACCGGCTGCCGTACGCGGGCGGCTGCGACCTTGGCACGCGCACCGTGCAACCCCACATGCAGGCGCTGCGTCAGTTCGGACTGAGCGTGGAGGCGACCGCCGGCTTCTATACGGTTCAGGCCCCGCCGTCCGACGGCCACGACCGCACCTTCGTGCTGAGCGAACGCGGCGACACCGTCACGGAGAACGCCATCATGGCGGCAGCGCACCGGCGCGGCACCACCATCATCCGCAATGCCAGCCCCAACTACATGGTCCAGGACCTCTGCTTCTACCTGCAGATGCTTGGCGTGGAGATTGATGGCGTGGGCACCACCACGCTGAAGATCACCGGCCGCCCGTCCATTGACGTCGACGTCGAGTACTTCCCCTCCGAGGATCCCATCGAGGCGATGAGCCTCATCACGGCCGGCATCGTGACCAACTCCGAGGTCACCATCCGCCGGGTTCCCATCGAGTTCATGGAGATCGAGCTGGCCACGCTGGAGCAGATGGGCCAGCAGCTGGAAATCTCAGGGGAGTACCTTGCCCGCAACGGCCGCACCCGACTGGTGGATGTGACCACCAAGCCTTCGGAGCTGCGTGCGCCCGAGGACAAGATCCACCCCATGCCGTTCCCCGGCCTGAACATCGACAACCTGCCGTTTTTCGCGGTCATTGCCGGTAACGCCCACGGCCAGACCCTGATTCACGACTGGGTCTATGACAACCGCGCCATCTACCTGATGGAGCTGAACAAACTGGGTGCCCGGGTGCAGCTGCTGGACCCGCACCGGATCTACGTCAACGGGCCCACCAAATGGCGTGCTGCGGAGATCGGCTGCCCGCCGGCACTGCGCCCGGCCGCCTGCCTGCTGCTGGCCATGCTCGCGGCCCGTGGTACGTCCGAACTGCGCAACATCTACGTGATCGAGCGCGGCTATGAGGACCTGGCTGAGCGCCTCAACACCATCGGCGCCAAGATCGAGTACTTCCAGGACTAGCCGGCCGGCGCTGCGGCGGATTCCGCGCCATCATTCGTAGGACCCAGATCGTGGGGCACGCCCCTGCCCGGGCGCCTGCCCGGCTGGGGCGAATCATCGCGCCGAATCCGCCGCTGCCGCAGCTTGCCCTTCAGGGGCGCGGCCGGCCGCGGCCCAGCATGGCCCGTATTTCGGCCAGAACAGGGCCCGGACGGTTCCAAATCTGCTCGGGCGCATAGCTGAGCACTACGTAGCCCTGAGCCTGCGCCGCGTTGGACCTGCCCATGTCCTTGCGCCATGCATCCCGTGAGCTGTGAAACTGGAAGCCGTTGATCTCGACGATGAGCCAGCCGTCTATCAGAAAGTCCACCCGTCCCACGCCTGGGATCTGGGCCTGCCGCCGGAAGCTGAGCCCTGCAGAGTCGAACAGCAGCCGGGCGCTGATCTCCGGCATGGACTCGGACAGGCCGTCCGCTTTGGCCAGTCTCTTACGGGCAGTGCCGTAGTACTTGGCCTGCAGCTCGCATTCAATCAAGGCACGCGGCAGCTGCAGGTTTCGAAAGGCGGATTCCGCCATGGCGATGGCGTCCACCTCATCAAGGCAGGTGAGGCCATGGATCACAGTATCTTCCAGGCTGGCGATAGGCAGGCGGTCATCTGCGTCGAAGCGAAGGCGGCGGTGGTTTCCGGACCGGTGTCTTCGGGGATGCTTACTTGCCAGATGCAGACGGCCGGGCCTGTCCTTCTGCCACAGCTTGTACCGGGCTCCGGACGAAGCGCACGTCAGGACCGCGTTGTTGATGATGGCGTCGAGAAACTCCGGGTCTGCACCGGGCAAGGCCCAAATTCCCTTGCGGGGTTGGTGGGCTCCCGTAGCGGCGAGTCCCCGGACAGCGCGTTCGGAGTAGCCTTCGCAGCGCAGCAAGCCAACCCGGGCCACGCCGCCAAGGGATTCGAGAAAGTCCAGGGGATCCATGGACTGAGCTACTCACGGATCTGGCCGCAGCTGGCGTCCGGAATGACGCCATGTGGACAAACCCGGGTGGGGAGGAAGGGTCCGGCGTCGGAATCCGCGCCATGATTGACGCCGGCCACACTGGTGGCGCGGGATTCCGGGCCTCGCGGATTGGTCCAACGGAATGATGGCGCAGAATCCGTCGGGCGGCGGGTCCCAGCGGCCTTCATGGGCTGTTTGGACGGCCCCGGCTGGCGCACAATGTATGCATGCGCACTTTCGGTGTGGAGGAAGAGCTCCTGATCGTGGATCCCGGAACTGGGGAGCCACTGGCACTGGCCGAGGCCCTGCTGGCCAGCCACCGGCTAGCGGCGGACGATGCACCGGGACCACAGGCCATGGACCCGGCGCTCGCCCGGTTGCGGGAAGCGGCGGAAAAGGCCGCCGCCGACGAAATGGGCCTGAGTGCCGAGCTCAAGCTTGAGCAGATCGAGACCCAGACCCGGCCGTGCCGTGACTATGGGGAAATACTCCGGCAGATCAGGCAAGGCCGCGCGCTCGCGGACCGGGCAGCCCGGCAGCACGGGGCGCGGGTGGCCGCACTGGCCACCTCCCCGCTGGCCTCCACCCCGCACACCACCCCGAACCCCCGGTACGCCACCATGCAGGAACGGTTCGGGCTGACCGTCCACGAGCAGCTGACCTGCGGCTTCCACGTCCACACCTTCATTGAGTCTCCGGAGGAAGGAGTGGCCGTGCTGGACCGGATCCGGGACAAGCTCGCTGTGCTGACGGCGATCAGCGCCAACTCGCCCTTCTGGAACGGTGTGGAAACAGGGTTTGAAAGCTACCGCACGCAGGCCTGGAACCGCTGGCCGACGTCGGGCCCGTCTTCCATCTACCGCACCCTGTCCACCTACCGGCGCGTGGTCACCCGCTTGCTGGACAGCGGTGTGCTGCTCGATGAGGGCATGATCTATTTTGATGCGCGGCTGTCCCGCAAGCACCCCACCGTTGAGGTCCGCGTAGCGGATGTCTGCCTGCGCGCGGAGGACGCGGCGCTGATTGCCGTGATGGTGCGTGCCCTGGTGGAGTCGGCCAGCCGGGAATGGCAAGACGGCGTGGACCCGGCTCCGGTGCCCACGATTCTGCTGCGGATGGCGGCCTGGCAGGCCAGCAACTGCGGGCTCCGCGGCCACTTGCTGGATTTCGGAAGCTTCCGGCCGGCGCCCGCCGAAGAGGTGGTTCATTCCCTGGTCGAGTACCTGACACCCGTACTGGCAGAGCAGGGCGAACTCGAGCTGGTCCGACACAGCGTCCGGACTATCCTGACGCGCGGCACGGGCGCGGCGGAGCAGCGCAAGCTGCGCGATGCGGAGGCTGGGAAGGCGGCCGACGGCGGCGGGCTGGGTGCCGTCGTCGCTTATGCCGTGCGCGTGACCATGAGCGGGGTGGATGCCGGCCCGGGCCACGAAACGGACGGTGGCGCGGAGCAGCCCCCGGTGCTGCTCCGGGTGCGCCAGTCCTGACGGCGTCCGCTGGCGGATCTTGCTGAAAGCTATGCCCGTTCCGGACCTCCGGGCGCATCCGTTGGTTCTTCGTAGATGCACAGATAGATGCCGACCGCCTGCTCCACCAGATAGAACACGAATGGCGGGATGTCCTTCTTGGCCAGGAGAACGGCGCCGAATAGCGGGGCGCTGGCGGCCGCCAGGAATCCCACCCATCGTTTCAAGGGCGTGCGAAGCAGGGCAGATCCGAGCGCACCCAGCGCCACAATATGGAGTCCGCAATAGCCGAGAAAGGGCCAGGCCGGTCCGCCCCGGTAGGCGAAACGCTCGAGGTCTGAGGCGCGATCTGACACGGCGGCGATGAACAACGGAGCGCCGGCGAGCAGGGACGTGGCGGCAGCCGTTGCCAGCGTTTTCGAGGGGCCCGGACGAAGCGCCCGCGCGAATGCAGCGAACCCGAAGGGCACGGCGGCGGTGCCGGCTGAGGTCAGGAACTGCCCCGCTACCCAGACCCGTCGGGAGCGCTCTAGCAGGGCCAGCCGCGCAGCGGAGTCGGCCGTCGTGTAGACGCGCGGCGCAGGGGAAATTCCGACTCCCCAGACAACTGTTCCTGCGACGATAACGGCACCTGCCTGGCGGTACGGACGGTTCCTGCTCACGGCGGACTCTCCACGAAATGACCCGCCGCGGTGGATATTTTCCGCGCCGATAATGCCCATAAGGCTGAACGTACGCCGGAGTTCCGCCGTGGTCAACGCACAGTCAGGCGGCTTCTGAATGCGCCGTGGAGGCTAGATCTGCTTGAGCGCCCGCTCCAGGTCCCCGATCAGGTCCTCCACGTCTTCCAATCCCACGGATAGCCGCACCACGCCGTCGCTCAGGCCGATGGCCGCGCGGCCTTCGGGCCCCATGGCCCGGTGCGTGGTAGTGGCCGGGTGGGTGATGAGGGACTTCGCGTCGCCGAGGTTGTTGGAAATGTCGATGATGCGCAGCCCGTCCAGCAGCGCGAAGGCGGCGTCCTTGCCTGACTTGCCGGCCGTCGTCGCAAGTTCCAGGGTGAGCACGGTGCCGCCGGCCTTCATTTGTTTGGCGGCGAGCTCAAACTGCGGGTGGGATTTCAGCAGCGGGTACTTCACCCAGCTGACGGCGGGCTGTTCCTCAAGCCATTCGGCCAGGCGAAGAGCGGACGCGGATGAGTGGTTCACCCGCAGGGCCATGGTCTCCAGTCCTTTGGTCAGCACCCACGCATTAAACGCAGACAGCGCCGGACCGGTGTGCCGCATGAGCTGCTTCACGGGACCGTCGATGTACTCCTTGGTGCCCAGGATCGCCCCGCCCAGCACGCGGCCCTGGCCGTCGATGTGCTTGGTGCCCGAGTAGACGATGACGTCCGCGCCGAGCTCGCCGCAGCGTTGCAGCAGGGGCGTGGCAAAAACGTTGTCGACGACGACCGTGGCGCCGGCGGCGTGCGCGAGTTCGCTCACCGCGGCGATGTCCACGATTTCCTGCATGGGGTTCGACGGCGACTCGAAGAAGACCGCGGCGGCTGGCACGGACAGTGCCTCGCGCCATTGCTCGAGGTCCGGTCCGTCCACGAAGACCGTCTCCACGCCCCAGCGCGGCAGAATCTCGTTCAGGATCACAAAGCAGGAGCCGAACAACGAGCGCGCGGCAACCACACGGTCGCCGGCGGCCAGCAGCGCACCCAGTGCGGTGAACACAGCAGACATGCCCGACGCCGTCGCAAAGCACGCCTCGGTGCCTTCAAGCAGCCGGAGCCGTTCCTGGAAGGTGGCCACTGACGGGTTGCCGTAGCGGGAGTAGACGAAGCGCTCGTCCTCGCCGGTGAAGGCGCGCTCAGCGGCGGCCGCGGATTCGTAGACGAACCCGGAGTTCAGGAACACGGGCTCAGTGGTTTCCTGGAAATTGGTGCGGTCAAGCCCTCCGCGGACGGCCTGGGTTTCAGGGCTCCAGCCGGCGGCGTCTTTATTGAATGTCACTTAGTTTCGTCCCAAACTGATCGGCAGGCCGCGGTTCTTCCAGCCGTTGACGGTGCGCTCACCGTAACGGTCCGGCTCGCCCTCAAAGCCTTCAAGTACGTTGTATGAAGTGTGGCCGGCCTGCGTTGCCGCGATGGCGGCGGCGATGGAGCGCTGGCCGGAGCGGCACAGGAAGACGAGTTCGACGCCGGTGTCCTCCGGGGCCTGTAGCTTCAGCTCCTCGTTCAGCTCCTCGTTTAACTCAGTGATGAAGTCCGGGTTGGGGATGCCACCCGGGAAAGTCCATTGGATGAACAGAGGACGGTGTGCTGTTGCCAGGCGCGCCGCAGGATCCGGGATGCCGATGTGCGCCCATTCGCCCTCGGTCCGGACGTCCACCAGAATGGCGCCCTCTTCCAGTTTGGCCCAGGCATCCTGCGGGGTCAGATCGCCGGCGTAGCTCACGCGTGGCCCTCGCCGTCGAACTCTTCATCCAACTGGTCCACTGCGGTGGCCACGGCGGCGTCGGCACTGGCGATGGCTGCCGGCAGGACGACGGCCTGCGCCACGATCACGCTGGTGCCGTTGAACGCGGCAGCAGGGCTGCCGTGCAATACGTAGCCTTCGGCCAGAGCGGCGGAGATGCGCTCACAGAATTCACGGGTGTCCGGTCCCGATATCAGGCGGTAGGACAGTTTTTCCTCGGCAGGGGCCGGGGCGGGCGCGTCAGACATGACGGATCTCCTTCTCTCACGCTTGCAGCTCGAATGGGTCGATATGCCGAGTATTCACCTGAGGCACCCCGCCGCGAAAGGGAGGGTTGCCGACCGGCCAGTCAGGGCTTGGCACCGGTTCTCATTACTCCCCAAAAACGTAACACTTACGACGGCGGCCTGCACCGCCGCCGTCGTCATGTTGCGTAACGGGACGACTTGCAACGCGGGGTCACTTACGGCCCATCCCGAGCCCTTCAATGGGCCGTAAGTGACCCCGCGTTGCTGTTACAAACGGCTTCACCGGGGGGATAATGACGGAAGATGAACCACAGTAACGCCGGATGAAATCAGGTTGTTGTGAAGGATTCGCGCGGACCGCATACCCCCAAAGCCGGTCCCATGCTTCACTTTGGATGGTTTGTGGGCCACGGGTTCGGGGTTCAGGGCTGGGGGACGCCCGGCTACGGCATCGGCTACGACTGGAAAAAACCCGCGCTCTACCAGGACGCGGTGCGGGCCTTTGAGCGCTCCGGCCTGGACCTGTTCATCATCGAGGACTCGCTGACCGTACCGGATACCTATGGCGGAACGTCAGAAGTTTCACTGGCCCAGGCGTCGTTCGCTCCGAAGCATGACCCGCTGGCGCTTGTGCCGTATCTGCTCTCGGCCACGGAGCACCTGGGCATCGTCCCGACTGTCAGCGCATCGTTCTACCCGCCCTTCACCGCGGCCCGGCTGCTGGCCACGCTGCAGCACTTTTCCAACGGGCAACTGGGGTGGAACGTGGTCACCTCGGGCAGCGACCTCGCCGCACAGAACTATGGCCTGGACCAGCAGATCGAGCACGACCGCCGTTATGAAAAGGCCGAGGAGTTCGTGGAGGTGGTCCGGAAACTCTGGCGCAGCTGGGAGCCGGAAGCGATCAGGGAGGATGCCGGGGCCGGGATCTTCGCGGACCACGGCAAGGTCCATCCCATCAACCATAACGGCGAGTTCTTCAAGGTTCGCGGGCCGCTGAACACTGCGCCCCTGCCCGAAGAGCCTGTGCTGGTGCAGGCGGGTGCGTCGCCCCGGGGCAAGGCGTTTGCGGGTGGGAACGCCGACGTCGCGATCGCCCTGGCGAGGGGCGCCGACGGCATGAAGTCCTACCGCGATTCCATCCGCGCCGAGGCCGCCAAGGCGGGCCGGAACCCTGACGACGTCAAGGTGCTGTACGTCCTCAAGCCCACCGTGGTGGGCTCGCGTGCCGAAGCCGACGAGCTGCGGGCTGCGCGGAAAGAACTGACGCAACGCGACATCGACAGCCAGCTGAACTCCATGTCCTACCTTTCGGTGATCGACTTCAAGAAGTTCGACCTCGACGCCCCGCTCCCGGTGCTCAGCACCAACAGCAACCAGGGCACCCTGGAACACTTCGCCAAGTCCGCCCCTCCCGGTTCCACGCTGCGGGAAATCCTGCAGGCCCGCAGCGGCGGCGCGGGGGACAGCATCATCGGCACGGCCGGGGAAATCGCCGGCTACCTTGAAGAAACCGGCGAGGCCGTGGGCGGTGACGGCTTCCTCTTCTCCGGTTTCGTGGATCCTGTCACCGTGCATTCTGTGCTGGACAAGCTGACACCGGAGCTCCGCCGACGCGGGCTCTTGAGGACGGGTTACGGGAACGGCGGCTTCCGCCAGAACCTGCTGGACTTCTAGCGCCGTGGCAGAGACCAGCCCCGGTGGCCAGGGAACACCCTCCGGGACGTTCCTGATCGGCATTGCCCGCGTCTGGGCCCTAGAGGTGGCGGCCGCTGCGGCTGATGCGGCCGTCCGAGTGGTGCTGAGCGAGGATGCGCTGGACCTGATGGGACGTTCCCGCGAGGTGGTGCAGCGGGCCATCGATTCCGGCTATCCGGTGTACGGGCTGAATACCCTGCTCGGTTCCGGGCGGGACACTGCGGTGGAGGATGAGTCGATTCTTGCATATCAGGTGCAGGTGGTTCGCTACCACAACAGCGGGATCGGCGGGATGCTCAGCCCGGCCGAGGTCCGCGCCGTCATCCTCGCCAGGCTCATCGGCTTCAGTCGCGGCGGCTCAGGGGTGCGGCCGGAAACCGCCCGCTTCTACGCCGAGCTGCTCAACCGGGGGGTGCTTCCCGCCGTTCCGCGCGAAGGCTCCGTGGGCTCCTCCGATCTGACCCAGCTCGCCGCCGTCGCGGCCGTCGCGATCGGCGAGGGCCAGGCGATTTCGCCCGACGGCGGGCTGGTGCCGGGGGCACAGGTGCTCGCCGACGCCGGCCTGCAGCCGTTGGTGCTGGCGCCGGGGGAGGCACTTGCCCTGGTCAGCGCCAACTCCTATTCGATCGGGGCAGGCGCCCTGGTCCTTGGCCGGCTGCTGCGGCTTGCTGACTGTGCGGATGTGGCGCTCGCGCTCTCGCTCGAAGCGACGGCACGGTTCGACGGCGGCGGAAACCTCAGCCCGTTTTCGGCGGCAGTGCAGGAGGCTAAGGACGTTGACGGCCAGGGCATCTCGGCGGCCAATGTGCGGCGGCTGGTGCAGGGCGGGTGGCTGGAGGACCCCGAACGGGCAGCATCTGTCCAGGACGCGCTGTCATTCCGGGCGGCTCCGCAGGCCCACGGCGCATTCCGCGCCCAGATCTTGGCGCTGGCAGGAGCCCTGGAGGTGGAGCTCAACGGCCGCGGGGACAACCCGCTCACCGACCTCGATTCCGGCCGTATGGTGTCCGGCGGAAACTTCCAACCCATGCAGCTGGCCCTGGCCTTCGAATCGCTACGCCTTGGCCTGGCACATGTGGGTATCAGCAGTGAGCGGCGGATCGCCAAGCTCTACCCGCCGCAGCGGCTGATCCGGCAAAGGAACCTGGCCGCCGCGAACGGCACGGGAGCACCTGGAGGCCTGCAATCCGAGGAACTGCCGGGGCTGCTCTGGTATTCGGCCGCCGGGCTCCTGGCAGAGCTGAAGGTCCTGGCCGCGCCGGCCACTCTCGGTGCGCCCACACTGTCAGCGGATGTGGAAGACCATTCAACGCTGGCACCGCTGGCACTGCAGCAATTGGAACGATCGGTGGACGCAGCAGAGAAGCTCCTCACCATCGAGGCCCTGACCGGCGCCTATCTGCTGGTCCAGTCGGAGGCACGTCAACTGAGTGAGTCCGGCGAGTCCGTCGCGAAGGCGCGGCCGCTCGGTACGGGGACTGGCGCCGTCGTCGTACGGCTGGAAAAGCTCCTGGCTGAACTGCTGCCGGCGGCAGCGCTCGTGGAACGCGCACGGGCTGAACTGGGCACGCTGCTGGCCCGCTTGCCGGAGCTGAAGGTGCGCGGGACACGGTCGCAGCACCATGAAGGAGGAGAATCATGAGCGTTATGACAGGCCGGCACGCGGCCGTGGAGCCGGATGCCTTGGCGGATGCGGAGGCCGTCCTCGCGAGGGTGGGCAATACGCCGCTGGTGCCGCTGGATGTGCTGGGCCGGGGCCTGGGCAGCCGAATCTTCGTCAAACTCGAGTCGGAAAACCCGGGCGGTTCCATCAAGGACCGGACGGCGCTGAGCATGGTGCGGTCGGCGGAGCGCAGCGGTCTGCTGCGGCCGGGCGCCACGATTGTGGAGAGTACCTCGGGTAATACCGGCATTGGCCTGGCGCTCATCGGGGCGCTGACCGGGCACCCCGTGGTGGTGGTTACCGGCGACACCATCTCCAGCGAGAAGCTTGCGGCCCTGCACAATTACGGTGCCAGGGTGGTGCTTACGGACTGGAACGCGACGGCGGATTCGCCGGAAAATGCGCGGGTGGTGGCTGCCCGGATCACGGCGGAAATTCCAGGTGCGTGGCGGCCGCAGCAGTTCGATAATCCGGCCAATCCACTGGCGCACTATGAGGGTACGGGCCCCGAGATCTGGCGCCAGACTGCCGGGACGGTGACGCATTTTGTCGCCGGAATCGGGACGGGCGGCACCATCAGTGGCAACGGAAGGTATTTGAAGGAGCGCGCGGCGGAGCGAAAATCGCATGTGGAGGTGGTGGCCGCGGACCCGTTCGGCTCGGCGTACAGCGGCGGCCATCCGGGCGAGATCCTGGTGGATGGCGTGGGCAATTCCTGGCCCGAGGCCGAGTGGCCCAGGGTCTTTGACCGGTCACGCGTGGACCGTTACCTGCGCATCCCCAACGACGAGGTGTACACCACGGTCCATCGGCTGCTGAACGAGGAAAAGCTGTCGCTGGGCCCTTCCTCCGGTCTGGCCGTGGCGGCGGCG
Organism: Pseudarthrobacter sp. N5; assembly: GCF_050157035.1. GTDB lineage: Bacteria > Actinomycetota > Actinomycetes > Actinomycetales > Micrococcaceae > Arthrobacter. Next base: position 3,924,118 of record NZ_CP189593.1, on the reverse strand, counting down.
CTGCGCGTGGCGCTCGCCGCGCCGCATGGGTCAGTGGTAGTGGCAATAGCCCCCGACACCGGCAGCAACTACCTGAGCAAGGCCTTCAACCCGGTGTGGCTGGCTGAGAACGGTGTCCACCTGGCGGAAGACGTGGTGGAGGACTGGCGCAACGCGGGGTCATTTACGGCCCATCCAAGACCAGTTAATGGGCTGTAAGTGACCCCGCGTTGGCCTTGGAACCGACAACGATCCGCGGTTCCTGGCCCTCACAAGCCAGGGGCCGTCTCCGCAGCTAACCGGAATGCGTAGCTTTTCGGCGCAGCTACTGCATCACGGGGCCGAAATCGCGCGGGCGCGGGACCTGTACCGCGCCCGGCAGGGCTGAGCAGGGACTGTTGTTGGTCAGCCTTCACACTCCGTGCAGTACGTGTGGCCGTCTTTCTGCCGCGCGATCTGCGAGCGGTGCCGGACCAGGAAGCAGGAGTAGCAGGTGAACTCGTCCTCTTTCTGGGGTATGACCACAATGGTCAGTTCTTCGCCGGACAGGTCGGCGCCGGGGAGCTCAACGCCGTCCACGGTGTCTGTCTCGTCCATTTCTCGGACCACGCTGCGGGCGTCGGGGGAGTTGGCCGATTTCACGGCCTCCAGGGATGCGTTGCGTGATTCAGCGACGTCGGATCGAACTTCGTCATAGTCGGTTGCCACCGGATGGTTCTCATTTCATGGGGGTGTGCTGTCGGAAGAGAACCATACAGCATGTGGCTGGTTTCCATTGACATCGGGCTGGGGTATGCATCGCGTTGACCGCACCGGGATGGCTCACCAGCGCTCAGACAAGCAGCACAGCCAAGATAGCAGGAAACAACGGACCACGGTGCCAACGACAGGGAGCACACCCGCAGCGTGGAATTCTCGGAATCTCCCGCGGCTCGTGAAAAGATGACGGCATGAGGATCACCAGAGATCGTTGTCTTCGCCGCCGCTGACTTGACCGGGGAGGCCGCCGCCATCGCCACTAAGAGGCCCGGCCGGTACTCACGGCTCTCGATGAGTTCGCTCAGCGAGCGGGGCGCCGGCCGTGATGACCTTGGCTCCTTAGGGGAGCTTCTCAGCCGCCAGAGCTCTATTCGATCCCTGCGAACAGCTCGCTGAGCTCGGCCGTCAGCTGCTTCCGCACCGCCGGCGTGCCGATTTCCTGACCGTCGATGTGGTTCACCGGCGCGAGGAGGCGGATGCTGGAAATCAGCCAGACGGCGTCGGCGTCCATCAGATCTTGAGGCTCCAGCGGACCGTAACCGAGCTCCCAGCCCGCCGCCTTGGCGGCCGCGAACAGCGCCCCCTGCGAGGTGCCTGGAAGAATTCCACTGTCCAGCTGCGGTGTGATGAGCCGCTTGACTGCTGACCCGCCGCCACCACCACCAGCGCCGCCGTCGCTCGTTTCGAGATGCGCCAGCAGAACGGTCGACGTCGGGCCCTCCAGGACCCGTCCGTCCGCTGAGGTGAAGATGACGTCATCAGCTCCCTGCTTATGTGCGTGCCGCAGGGCGGCCATGTTGACGGCGTAGGAGAGCGTCTTGGCACCGAGCAGCAGCCAGGGCGCGCGTTCGGCGATGTCGCTGTCGTAGCCCCGGTCGAGGAGGATGACGTCGATGCCGGACTCACGCTGGCGCCGCCCGGCCGCCGGAACCGGTGACGCCTGCACCCAGCACGTAGGCGAAGACGCGCCCTCAACGCCGCGGGTGACGATCAGTTTCACCACCACCTCGTCCTCCTCCGGGATCGCCGCCGGGTGCGCAGACCGGTATTCGCCGATTGCCGTTTCAACGGCGCGCCGCCAGGCGTCCTCCGCAGGAATCCCGAGCTCCAGGGCGCGGGCGGAGCCGGCCAAACGGCTCAGATGCGCCTGAAGTTTTCGCGCACGGCCGCCCACGGCCAGAAGGGATTCGAATACACCGTCACCGCGGGTGGCGCCTTGGTCCGTGGCCATCAGCTGCGGCTGGGTTGCGTCGGCCAGGCGGCCGTTTTCGAAGGCCGGATCCAGGAACACCAGGACCGTGGCGAAGGCAGGAGGAGTCATGCCTCCAGCTTAGTGTGGCGTGCCCCGGATAGGCTGTGCTCACTGCCCGGTCCGGAAGCCGTCCGGCGGGCCGGCGAATGATGGGGGAACATCGTGCTGTGGCCTTTTCCGTTGGGGCTTGAATGGACATGGATCCTTGGCGTTTGGGCCATCCTGGAGCTCATCCTCAGGATCGTATTGCTCGGGGTGATCCCGGGAAACCGCCGTCCCAATACCGCGATGGCTTGGCTGCTCGCCATCTTTCTAATCCCGTCTGTCGGCTTCGTCCTGTTCCTGTTGTTCGGCAACTTCCGGTTGTCCCGGCGTCGAACGGAACAGCAGCAGGAGGTCAACGAAAGAGTGCGGGCCGGCACCTCGGGGCTCTCCGACGTCGAAAGTCAATATCCGGGTCCGGAGTGGGTGACCTCCGCCGCCGCCCTCAATCAACGGCTGGGATCGCTTCCCATGGTGGACGGAAACTCCGTGGAGCTTATCCCCGGTTACCCGGATTCCATCCTGTCCATGACCGAGGCCGTGCGCCGCGCCAAAAGCTTCGTCAACGCGGAGTTCTACATCATGAGCACGGACCACCTGACCAACGATCTCTTCACCGCGCTCGAGGAGGCAGCTGACCGGGGCGTGGAAGTCCGGGTGCTGTTTGACCACATCGGAACGCTGCGGGTCAAAGGCTACCGCAGGCTCCTCAAACGGCTTGGGGCCAGCCAGATCCAGTGGCGGCGCATGCTGCCGCTGCTGCCCGTCCGCAGGCAGTGGCGCCGGCCGGATCTGCGCAACCACCGCAAGATCATGGTGATCGACGGCGAAATCGCCTTCACGGGCTCACAGAACCTGATCGAGCCCTCGTACAACAACCCCAAGCACCGCAAGGCCGGGCGTGAATGGGTGGAGCTGATGGCCTGCATGCGGGGGCCGATCGTGACCACCCTGAACGTCGTTTTTGCCACTGACTGGCTCAGCGAAACGGACGAGTCCCTCGAATACCAGCTGCTGCTCCCCGCCAACCCGGCTCCGGGCACGGTCACTGCCCAAGTGGTCCCCAGCGGTCCGGGATTCAGCACGGAAAACAACCTCCGGCTCTTCAACACCCTCATTTATTCCGCGCAGCACCGGCTCTCCATCTGCAGCCCATACTTCGTACCGGATGACTCCCTTCTCTACGCCGTCACCACGGCGGCGCAGCGGGGAGTGGACGTTGAACTCTTTGTGTCCGAACAAGGTGACCAGTTTCTGGTCCACCATGCACAGCGCTCCTACTATGAGGCGCTGCTCGAGGCGGGGGTCCGCATCTACTTGTACCGGGCGCCGTATGTGCTGCATGCCAAGCACTTCACGATCGACGACGAAGTGGCCGTACTGGGGTCCAGCAACATGGATATGAGGTCCTTCTCGCTCAACATGGAGGTCTCAGTGATGCTGCTTGGGGCGGAGATTGTGAACAGCATGCGCGCCGTGGAGAACGCCTACCGGGACATCTCGCACGAACTCAAACTGGAGGACTGGATGCGCCGGCCCATGCTGGCCAAGTACGTGGACAACGTGGCGAGGCTGACTGCCTCGGTGCAATGAAGCCACGGTGCGATGAGTCCGCAGTGCAATGAAGCCCCGGTATCAGCCCGGCAGGATTACCCGGCAGGTGCTCTCAGGTGTCCGGAAATTCAGCGCCGAGCGCCGAGAGCACCCCGTACGCCTTGACGCGGATTTCCTCGTATTCCTCCTGCGGAGACGAGTCAGCTGTGATGGCACCGCCGACGCCGAGAGTCAGTTCCGCCTTCCCCGCGCCATCCGCGCCGGTTCTTGGTGCGTTGACCACTAACGTCCGGATGGCCACGGCCAAATCTGTGGCCCCGTTGAGCGAAAAGTATCCGATCGCACCGGAGTAGACGCCCCGCGGCGAGTCCTCCAGACGGTCCAGGATGGCCATGGTGCTGATTTTCGGCGCGCCGGTCATCGACCCCGCCGGGAACGCCGCCGCAACGGCCTCGGCCCGCGGAGCGCCCGGCCGCAGCTTCGCGTCGATGGTGCTCACCAGCTGGTGCACCGTGGCGTAGCTTTCAATCTCGCACAGCCGGCTGACGGTCACCGATCCCGGTACAGCAAAATGGCTCAGATCATTCCGGAGCAGGTCAACGATCATGATGTTCTCCGCCCGGTCCTTCAGCGACGTCTCCAGCTCGTGCCGCAACTGCTCATCCTGCGCCGGGTCAGCACCTCGGCGCCGGGTGCCCTTGATCGGCTCCGCGCGCATACCGCCGTCGGACGCAATCCGAAGAAAACGCTCCGGCGAGGTGCTGGCCACCGTCAGCCCGCCGAACCGCAGGTAGCTCGCGAACGGTGCCGGGTTCTTCCGCCGCAGCGCCAGGTATGCCTGCCACGGATCCAGCGCCGCTTTGGCGATCTCGACGGTCAGCGACGTGGTGAGGCAAACCTCGTAGGAATTTCCCTCGGTGATCTCATGCTGTGCCTCGGAGATCTTGCGCTTGTAACCGGCCTCGGTGTCCCGGCCGATAAACACAAGATCCGTGGAATTTGGTGCCGGGGAGTCTGGTGCCAGGGAAACTGGCACGGCGGAATTTGGGACGGGGGAACGCACGACGCCGTTGCTGCCGCCGCCTGGCGATGCAGCTGCCGCACCATTCCCGGCACCGGCATCGCAGCCGGGAATGGTGGCGGAGGCTGCGGCCACAGCCGCGCGCGCGCAGACCAGCCAGTCTTCGGCATCGGGAGCATCCAGGGCGAGGAGCCAGACGGTACCTTCGAGATGATCGAGCACCACCGCGCGGCCTGCGAAGATCAGGGACGCATCCGGGGTGCCGGCGGCCACATCCACACCGCCCGTCTCGCGCTTAAGTTCGTAGCCCAGGTACCCGAGCCAGCCGAGCGTAAAATCACACGGATATCCCTCCGGTGCGCGGACGGCTTTTCGGCCCCAGACACTGTCCAGCCAGCGGAAAAACGGACCGGAGGTCACCGCCGTGGCCGTACCGGCGGTAACCCGGTTGACGCCCGAACTGTGCCTGACCACCTGACCGAAGGTGCCGCCGTCGTCCGCCAGAATACTGAACCGGCTCCGTTCCGTGGCTACTGTGCCCGGTGCCGGCGGCAGCGACCCGGACTGGGCGATCGAGGAATCCAGCCACACCGCATTTTCCGAGCCGCCGTACAGGACCCTGAAAAGTCCGGCCGCGTCAGGAGTCGCCGCCAGCCGTTCGGAGCGGAGCGTAAGGCCGCGGCGGGCGGAAAGCTCCGGCACCAGCACGGATGCCAGCGCAGGAAGGTACCGGAGCGCCTGCAGGACGTCAGCCGGGGCGCTGCCATCGGCGCGGTTCAGGACGCGGATATCAGCGTGCTCCGGCACTTTGTCCAGGGCGAGCCACTCCTGCTCCTGCGCAGCCCACTGCTCCCAGAACGGCTCGTAGCTGCCGCCGTCCCGGTCCAGCGCGCGCGTGCGGCGGTCCTCTTCCGCGGAATCAGCCCAGATGACGGCGTCCAGCATGGGCCTCGCCGCCGCAGCTGCCGCTCCCACACCCTCCACGATCACGATCTCGGCAGGCAGCGTGCGGCGGGCTTCGCCGTCGTAATGTTTTTCCCAGTCCCAGCTGGTCCAGCTGGCCTGTTCGCCGCGCCGGAGGGGTGGCAGGACCGTGGAAACGTAGCGTTGGATGCCGGCAGCGAGGCCGTTCCATCCGGGGTAAATATCCTCGAGGTGAAAAAGTGACACCTTGTGATGATCGCGCAGGCGGGCTGCCAGTTCGATGGCCAGGGTGGTCTTACCTGCGCCGGACCGCCCGTCGATGGCGATGATCACAGGTGCGGCAGTCATGAAGTAGAGCGTACCTGCTGATGTTCATCCTGCTGATGCTGGTTCTGCCGTTACTGGACCTGCTGCTACTGGTCCTGCCGCTACCGGTCCTGCCGTTGGCGGCCGGCGTCCCGTGTGACCGCGGACCGGACGTGCTCAACGATCCCGGGAATGACGGCCTGGACTTGGTCCCACACGTTGTCGAAGTCCGAGTGGCCGCCGTACCAGGGGTCTTCGATGCCCTGGTCCAGCAGATCCTTGCCCGCCACGTTGGGATCGAAACTTCGCAGCATGCGGACCTTTTCCAGCGATGCGCCATCCGGAGCGGTTTCCCGAAGCCAGCCGTAGTGGTCGATTTCCAGGGCGAGGATCAGCTCCCTCTCCTGGAACCATTCCGAGCGCCATGACCGGGCAATATGGTGTTCGGAGGGGATGTTGTGGGCGGCCAACTTGCGGGCTGCGCGGGGATCGATGCTGTGGCCGGCCTCATATGCGGTGGTCCCGGCGGAATCCACGGAAACCAGACCGGCGAGTCGTTCTGCGGCGAAGGCCTCTGCAAGCATCAACTCGGCCATCGGGGACCGGCAGATATTGCCGGTGCAGACGGTGATAATCCGGTATGGGCTCGACGTTGAGATCATGGTGCAAGCATGGTGGATTCCACCCTGTCTTGGCTAGTCAAAATGATCGGCGGTTTACGGAATTTGTACAGTAGCTAGCTGGAGGGGGTCGCGGGCCACTCATCGCACAGGCTCACGATCGTGCGGTCCACTTTCGTCGCTCAATTGGCGGCGCGGGTGGGGCGGTCCACGACGTAGCCGCCGCGTTCCAGTCCTTCCCAAACAGGTGCGGCAGCCGGAATCTGCCGCACCTGCCCCTTTGCTTGTTGCGTGTTGCGGGTCAGGAAACCCGAAGGTTGGCCAGGACATCCTCGACGCCGGGATAGGCGGCCTGGGTGCCCTTCTTGGTGGCGGCCAATGCCGCTGTGACGGATGCGAACGCCGCTGCTTCACCCAAGGTCTCGCCGGCGGCCAGCCGGGCAGCCACGGCGCCGGTGAAGGCATCGCCGGCGCCGGTGGTGTCCACGGCATTGACCTTGGTGGGTGCGATCCGGGTGATCTGCGTCCTTATAGTGGTCTGAGAATCCAGGACCACCGATCCCTGCGCCCCGAGGGTGACCAGCACGCGCTTGAGTCCGTGTTCCTCGAACTGCCGGCGCACCGGCTCCCAGGCACTTGCGTCCGCTCCGGCGTCCGGCATTTCGGCGTCGCCCAGGAACAGCGAGGCCTCGTGGGCGTTCACCAGCAGGACGTCGCTCAGGTCTGCGAGGCTCTGCGCGATCTCAGCATACGGCGAGAGGTTCAGCAGAACTGTTGCGCCGGCGTCGTGCCCTGACCGGGCGGCCGCCTCAACCGTCTCGAGGCTGACCTCGAGGCAGAGGCAGACCACCGACGCGCCGTCGAACACGTCCGCGGACGCCGCGATGTCGGCGGGGCCCAGGGTGCCGTTGGCGCCGGCCGAAATGATGATGTTGTTCTCGCCCTGGGCATCCACGGCGATGACTGCGACGCCGGTGGCAACGTCCGCGGAGCGGCGGACCCCCGCAACATCCACGCCCGCCCCGGCGGTGGACGCCAGGAGCATGGCACCGTTGGCGTCATCCCCGACGGCGCCGATCAGGCTCACCGTGCCACCCAGTTTGCTCGCCGCGACGGCCTGGTTGGCACTCTTGCCGCCCGGGTTGACCGCGAAACCGTTGCCGTGGACGGTTTCGCCCGGCTGGGGGAGCCGCTCGCAGTAGATGGTCAGGTCCGCGTTCAGGGATCCGACGACGACGATCCGGCCGGGCCTGCTTGCCTTGGCCAAACCGTTGGCCCCCGGGCCCACCGGGCTCACGGGGTTCATTGGGGCACCTCGGCTTCGAGCGGCTTAGGGATCAGCAGGGAGGCCGCGAAGGCTGCCACCGTGATGACCAGCCCGACCACCACTACCGTCAGGTAGGAGGCCTTAGCGTCGCCGACCGCCGACGTCGCCACCAGCACGGCCGGCAGCACGAGGAAGCTCAGGCCGGCGCCGAGGTTGAACGCGCCTGCGTTCATCCCGGGCAGGAAGCCGGGATTCCCGGCGGGGGACAGCACAACTCCCAGTCCGTTCAGCATGATGTTGACCGTACCCGCGTACATGATGCCCAGCAAGGCTGTCCCGGCAATCATGAGCGGCAGGCTGCTGAGGCCGAAGAACGCGATGATGGCCAGGGCTGCGATGCTGCCCAGCATGCCGATGCGCAGGACCTTGGTGTAGCCCAGGACAGGGGCGAGCCTGCCGCTGATGGGTCCGACCACCCAGCCCAGCAGGGCATAGGGGGTGAGGATCATAAGCGACATCTCTGTGGGACCTACGCCGAAGCCCGGTGCGGCGGCCTGGACGTACGCCGGGACAATGCCGTTGATGACCGCGAAGATGCCCGTCATGGCCAGCGTGGTGGTGAGTAGCGGTGCCCAGGTGGAGCGCTGGCGAAGGTGGACGGTTTCCACCATGGGTTCCCTGACGCGCTTCTCCACGGTCCAGAATGCCGCGAACGCGACGGCGGCCACCACGATCAGGCCGATGGCCAGCATCAGTGTGCCGGACGAGAAGGCGCCGACCAGCTTGGAGCCTTCGTTGAGGGCCGTGAGCAGTGCGCCGACGGCGATGACAATGAAAAACACGCCCAGCCAGTCCATGGCGGTGCCGGCCGCGGGCTTGCTCTCGCCGGCCAGGAAAGCGATGAGTGCCGTGGCCACGACGGCCAATGCCACCATGAGCCAGAAGATGCTGCGGAAACCGAAGTGCTCGGCGAAGTAGCCGCCCACGAAGGAGTCGATACCGGCCACGCCGCCGTTGACCGCCGTGATGAGACCCATGAGGGCGCCGTACTTGCGCGGGTTGCTGACAGCCGAGCGCAGCATGATCAGACACAAGGGCACGGTGGGGCCGCTGACGCCCTGGATGATGCGGCCCACGAAGAGCCAATTGACGTCCGGGGCCATGGCTGCGATGACCGAGCCGGCTGCCATCATCAGCATCATGCCGAGCAGGATCTTTTTCCGGCCGACAATGTCGCTCAGGCGGGGCAGGAACAACGAGAAGAGGGCGGCTGCGGTGAAGAACCAGGTCTGGGACAGGCCGATGACCGCCTGGTCCGTGTGCAGCTCCTTGCCCATGGTGACCAAGGCCGGGCTGAGCATGGAGGCATTGAGCTGGAAGGCCACGCAGGCGGCCAGCAGGGCGACCGTGAGGGCCGTGACGTTGCCGCGGGTGCTTTTGGTTTCGGTGAGCAGGGCAGTCATTACTTGGTCTCTGCTGTCTCTGCTGCGGCCATCTCGATGATGCCGGGCTCGCCGATCCAAGGTTCGCCGATGCGGACGAGGGCGTCCGTGACGAGGTTCCAGAACTTCTCGTGGTCGAGGTCGACGGCAACGGAGGTGTTGCAGTCAGCCGGTGCCGGGGCGCGGAAATCGGCCACGGTCATGCCCAGCGTGAGGGTGCCCTGGAGTTCAATGTCCACGGGGACCCTGCGGGTTGTGACAATGCTGGGGTCGATCACGTAGGCCACCGCGCAGGGGTCGTGGACCGGCGGGTAGTCGAAGCCCTGGGCGTCCTTGTACGTCTTGGTGAAGAACTCCATCAGTTCCATCACGAACTTGGCCGGAGTGGTGCCCACTGCTTCAATCCGGGCTACCACCTCCGGAGTGGCCAAAGCCTGGTGTGTGAGGTCCAGGCCCACCATCACCACGGGCCACTTTTCGTTGAACACGACGTGTGCTGCCTCGGGGTCGATGATGATGTTGAATTCGGCCACGGCGCTCCAGTTGCCCACGTGGTAGCCGCCGCCCATAAGGACCACTTCCTTGACGCGTTCAACGATGCGCGGCTCCTTGCGGGCGGCCATGGCGATGTTCGTGAGACCGGCGGTGGGGACCAGGGTCACCGTGCCGGGTTCGTGCGCCATGATCGTCTCAATGATGAGGTCGACTGCGTGGCGGGGGTCCAGTTCGATCGTGGACACGGGCTGTGCGGGGCCATCCATGCCGGTCTCGCCGTGGATATCCGGTGCGGTCTCGATGGAGCGGACCAGCGGGCGGTCGCAGCCGGCGGCAAAAGGAACGCCGGTGATGCCGGCGATGGTGCCCACGGACAGAGCGTTGCGTGTCACTTTTTCGAGGGTCTGGTTGCCGACCACCGTGGTGACGGCAAGCAGCTCGATGTCCGGATTGCCATGCGCCAGCAGCAGGGCCACGGCGTCATCGTGCCCGGGGTCGCAGTCAAGGATGATCTTTTTGCGTTCTGGGTTCATGGTGTTGGGATCCATGTTGTTCTCCACGTCATTGGGGCCTGCCGGAGCAGGGCGCTAAAGCATTCAGGGGAATTCTGGCACTGGATTGCGCAATACGTCAAACGCTTAACGCTGATTGCGTCAAGCGCTTGATGCCTTGCAGGAACAGTGGGGGAGTGTTTCCCGGATACCATCGAGGTATGGAATCCGCGGATCGTGTGCAGCAGCCCCTGGGCCGTGCGCAACGTGTGACGGCGGCAATGGTGGCCTCCCGTGCCGGCGTCTCCACCGCCACGGTATCCCTGGTGGCCAATGGGAAAACCCGGGGCAGGGTATCCGAGGACAACATTTCACGCGTCCGCCAGGCCATCGCCGAGCTGGGCTATGTGGTGGACGGGATCGGCAGTTCCCTGGCCAAAGGCGTCAGCTCAATCGTGATCCTCGTGGCGCCGGACATCTCCAACCCCTTCTTCGCCAAAGTCATTGCCGGCGTCCGGGAATCGCTGGGTTCCGATTACCAGCTACTGCTCTCCGTGACCGACGCCGGTGAGTTCCCCCGAGCAGACGATGTCCGGAAACTCCTGGCACTCCGGCCCGCCGGTCTCCTGGTGGACGCTCCCAATGCAGGCTTCCTGGAGGAGCTGTCCGTGGCTGTTCCCTTGGTGCTCCTCGATGCCCCTGGCCTTGAAGCCTTCGCTCCATCCGTAAACCTCGATGTTGCCTACGGCGCCCGCCAGCTGGCAGCACACCTGGCGGAATCCGGTCACAAGCGCGTGGCCTACGTTGACAGCGTGACCGGCACTGCAACGTTCGAAATCCGCCGCGCGGCGTTCCTGGACGAGGCCGCCGCATACGGCATATCCGTGGCGGCGGGGCACATCATCAGCACCACCATCGATGTCGGTGCCGCCGCCGCTGCGTTTGCCGCCGTCTGGCCGGACTGGCAGCAGGCCGGTGTCACCGCCGTAGTCTGCGGAACGGACACGCACGCCTATGGCGTGCTGCAGGAAGCCCGGGTGGCCGGCGTCCGGATCCCGGAGGACCTGGCCGTGGCCGGCTTCGACGATCTGCCGTACTCGGCCACCAGCAACCCCGGCCTGACCAGCGTGCATCTGCCGGCTACGCCGCTGGGCCTGAGAGCCGGCGAACAGCTGCGGGGGCTCATGGAGGGCCGCGTGCTGGAGCGGCCGCAGTTGACGCTGGAGAGCTCGCTGGTGGTGCGCGGCTCCACTGCCTGAGCCCGGGGGTTTCGGCGTGAATTGCCCCGTCTGTACTGGCTGACCTTAGTGAATGACGGCCAGCAGGATTCCGACCAGGATGAACAGCACACCGAAGACGCGGTTCAGGACCTTCTGCCCGTGCTCATTGTGGGTGAAACGCTGGAACGACTTCGCAGCTGCAGCGAAGAAGAACCACATGACCAGGATGTCGATCACCACCACCGTGGCTGCGAGAACCACGTACTGCGGGACGAGGGGCTGTTCGGGGCGGATGAACTGCGGCATAAACGCCAGGAAAAACACGATGGCTTTGGGGTTCAGCAGGTTCACCCAGAGGCCACGGCGGAACATGGACCAGGCCGGCTCGTTCCTGAGGGCGGCAGCCTTTTCCTGATCGAGGTCCGGCTTGTGAAGGAACTGGCGGATGCCCAGATACACCAGATACGCCGCGCCCGCATAGCGGATGATGTTGAACGCAAGCGGCGAACCGGCCACCAGTACCCCCACGCCCAGGGCCACTATCACCACGTGGATGATCAGTGCTGCCTGCTGGCCGAAAATCCCCCAGATGGAGCGGCGGAACCCCGAATTCAGGGAGTTGCTCATGGTGTTGATGGCGCCCGCACCCGGCGTGAAGCTGACGAGGACGCCCGCACCCGCCAGCGCAAGCCAAAGTGGAAACTGCATCAGGCAAGTTTATGCGTGGCCTGGGAGCTCATTTCACCGTCTGGCGCACCTGCCTCAGCGTGAGATCACCAGATTGTAGTTACCAAGTCGACGTCCCGGGGCGCCGTGTCCGCAGTGACTACGCGCCGGACATGCTGCCGGTATCCGATCATGATTCCGCCCAACGCAGGGAGTTTTCGCTCGGCAAACTTGTAGCCGAGTTCACCCTTATCAGCCCAGGCGGATCCCGGCATGGGTCGCGACGGTCGTGACTCAACGACTGGTGGGCGTGTACCTATTGGCCGGCTGGATTATTGTCCTGATCATCCGTGGCTGCCGAATCAGCGGCGCTCGGCTGCCTCCGCTGCGCTGATCCACCATCGTGGTGTCTTAGCGGCAGGTCGACGTCCTTGACGATTTCACCATCAGTGCCGACTACACGCTTTATGTACCGGCCGTTTCGACGGTCGACGACCTGGGTGATTTCACGAAACTCGCCGGTGTCTTCAAATAGATCCGCACCTGAGCGGGCCTCTATGTAGGGGCGTTTCTCGCCCTTCGACTTAACCATGTACCTGATGCCGTCGTGAACCCCGAGCGTGTCGTTGATCTCCACGCCCATCGTGAAGCCGTGCGGACTGCCACATTCCGGGCAGACGTACCCATCGCGACGGTCTCACTCTTCAGGGGCCTCAGAGCCATATTTAGAGGTAGTGCAAACAACTTCCAAAAGCGACAAACTCCCTCAGGCATCCGGAAGGGAGGTTCGACCTGCCGCGCGAGGGTGCGCGGCAGTTCCTCGGTCCGGCCGCCTACGGGCACCAACGCGCCAGCCAAACTCACACGTCCGGAGGGCCGTCCGGGACAGCCCGCAGCTCCACCACCTGCGAATACTTCACGATCCCGGAGCAGATCTCGATGGCCCGTTCCTCGCTGGCCACGTCCACCACCCAGTAGCCGATCAGCGACTCCCTGGCCTCCGCAAACGGACCGTCCGTGGTGATCACGCCGTTCTCCGTCTGCCTGACGAGCTTCGCCGTGTTGCCATCCGCCAGCCCCGCGTTGAACACGAGCTCCCCGGATTCCCTCAGGTCCTTGTCGATCTGGATCATAATTCCGATCATTTCCTGCACCCACTCCGGATCGGCGGTTTCCATCATGCCTTCGGCTGAGCCGAACATCATGATCATGTATTTCATCTCGAACTCCTTTTGAGGGGGCGCCCCGTCTGGGTGCTTTCACGGATTAGTCGGAGGGGATACGCAGTTCTCTACATACCCGGGAAAATACTTCAGGACACGTCCGACGGCGGCGCTCGCCGCGATCCGCCGGCGGCGCTCACGCGCGGGCGATCACTTCTCCGTTGGGGATGAGGAACCAACCGTCGTCCGTGGAGCCCCAACGGTGCCAGCCTGCGGAAATACGTGCGAGGTCCGCGGCATTTGCGAACTCATATTCCAGGGCCTGCTCAGCGAAGGCCGAGTGCAGTACACGCTCGCCCCACACCCGCGCCTGCCAACGGCGCTGCTGCCCGGTGGCGTAGAGCCAGTTGCTGCTGGTGGGCGCAACGTCACTGAATCCGGCCGATTGTGCCCATGAAACCAGGCGCCGGCCCGCGTCAGGCTCCGCCCCGTTGCGGCGGGCGATCCGCTGGTAGAGGTCCATCCATTCGTCCAGCTCCGGGATGGCCGGGAACCAGCTCATGCCGTGGAAATCGGCGTCGCGAATAGCCACGATGCCGCCGGGCTTGGCCACCCGGCGCATCTCGCGCAGGGCCTCAACGGGGTCGGTGAGGTGCTGGAGGACCTGGTGCGCGTGGACGACGTCGAACGTCTCATCCTCAAAGTCGAGATCGTAGATATTGCCGGCCACAAACTCCACGTTGCCCACTCCGCGTTCGGCCGCCAGGGTTGTGGCGTGCGCGATCACATCAGGTGAGCGATCCAGTCCAGTGACCTTTCCGGGCGCCACCAGCCCGGCGAAATCGCAGGTGATGCTGCCCGGCCCGCAGCCGACGTCGAGCACGGAAACCCCGGACGTCAGGTGGGGGATCACGAACGCCGCGGAATTCTCCGCCGTCCGTGAGGCGTGGGCGCGGACCACCGATTCGTGGTGACCGTGCGTGTACACATCTTCAGGCTGCTGCGCGCTCATAATGAAACGCTACCGCCCGGACCGGTGAAAACTGCGGCAGGCGGCAGGAATTCGCACACGAGAGTCAGTTTAGCCGCTTCTGCCCCGGGCGGTCCTGCGGATGATGAGAGGAGCGGACATCAACAGCAAGAAGGTAGGGCTCGGGCTCTTGCGGGCCACCGGCATCTACGTCGGGGCGATCCTGGGCTCGGGCATCCTGGTCCTCCCGGCCATCGCGGCCCTGGCACTGCTGCCAACGCGCCACCTGGCTGACCCTGATCATCGTGGGCGTGGCGGCGTCGTCGCGGCCTCGGTGGCCGTGCTGGGGCCGAGGCTGCCCGGGGGGCGCGGTTCCCATCGCGGAGCTGCTCGAAAAGGGACCCCTCGCCGCCCCGCTCACCGCCGTCGCCGCCGCGGTGCCGACCTTCGGGCCGATCAACACCTTTGTGGCCGGTGCCGGCCGGTTGGGTGCCAGCCTGGCCTCGGACGGCGTGCTGCCGCGGGCACTCGGGCGGGGCACCGGGCCGGGCTCGTGCCGACCTGGTACGGCGTGATTGTGGCCGCGGCCGTGATGGTGGGGGTGCTGCTGTTCAGCGGCCGGGCACTCGTGGTCCTGCTGGCGGACGCCGGCCTGGCAGGCAGGCGTGTCCCCGGATCAACTGGCTGGCAGTTGTTGCCGTTTGGGTGCCGCGAAACGACAACTATTGCGAGTCAGTTGGGGGAGAAGCGTCCTGGGAAGTCTCCTGCGCTGCCTCCTGCGCTGCGCTGATGGTGGCCTCGGTCATGGCGGTCATGAAGCGCGTGGCGATCTCCAACTCCTCCGGCGTGAACAGGGCCATCGCCTCGTCCATGTGGCGGGCAAGCGGGAAGAACATGGCCCCGCCGTCGCGGTAGGCCTTGGGGGTCATGCGCAGCTGGACCTGGCGCCGGTCGGTACCCTCGCGTTCGCGGACCACGTGCCCCGAGTTGTGCAGCCGGTCGATCAGCGCAGTGGTGGCAGGGGAGCTGAGGTTCAGTTCCTTGCGGAGCACACCCGGGGTGACCATCTGGTTCCTCGCGGCGTACTTCATGATGACGGCCAGGGCATTGAGATCGGTCCGGTGCATGTCATTGCGGCCGCCGGCGGAATCGACATATCGGTTGGCCTCGAGGGTGAATTCCTGGAGGAGCCGGACCAGTGGCGGCGGCCCGCCGGCCTCGGGGGGGCCGGATGCGTCAGCTGACATGTGCACCCCCTCCTTTCCCGGCGTTCCTGGCTCGCCGAAATGACCGGCGCCCTCCGGAGTTTACTTCAGTGGCCGCGCGGGTCGCTCCGGGACGGCCTGCACTACCGTGCGAAGAATCTTTCCGGAAGGTCTTATCTCTATGGTGGAGATAGTCTATTATGGAGCTGATTCTACTCCTGTCACGCCCGCACTAAAAGGAAACATGAACAAGACCTCCCGCAAGACCGCACGCGTTCCGTTCTGGCTGCGCTGGCTGGTCCCCGTCCTGCTGGTGGTCACCTGGCTGGCCATCGCCGGGATCGGCGGGCCCACCTTCGGCCGGCTGGACGAGGTGTCCTCCAACGACCAGGCGTCGTTCCTGCCTGCGGGGGCGGAAGCCACCGCAGCGCAGGAGTGGCAGGCCAAGTTCCGGGACTCCAAGGAGATCCCGGCCGTCATTGTGATCGAGAGTGATTCCGCCTTCACACCTGCCCAGCTCGGCGAGGCGGCCGCGCTCAAGGGCAAGCTGGAGGCCCTGCAGGTAGGCAGCGCCGTCATTGGCCCCATCCCGTCCGCGGATGCCAAAGCGGTCCAGTTCGTGGTTCCCATTGCCGCCTCCGGTGAGGTGAAGACGGCCGTCAAGGAACTCCGCGAGGAGGTCAAGGCATCCGCTCCGGAGGGCATGGAGACCTTCGTGACGGGCCCGGCCGGACTCACGGCGGACCTAGTCAGTGCCTTTGCCGGGATTGACGGCATCCTGCTGCTGGTGGCCCTGGGGGCTGTGTTCCTGATCCTGCTGGTGGTCTACCGCTCGTTGCTGTTGCCGATCGCCGTACTGTTTACCTCCGTCTTCGCCCTCTGTGCCGCGATCCTGCTGGTGTTCGGCATGGCGAAGCTAGGCTGGATCCAGCTCAACGGCCAAAGCCAGGGCATCCTCTCGATCCTGGTCATCGGCGCCGCCACGGACTACGCCCTGCTGTATGTGGCGCGGTTCCGCGAGGCGCTGACGCACACCACCAACCGGACCGCCGCGGCGCTGACCGCCTGGAAGGCCTCCTGGGAGCCCATCCTCGCCTCCGGAGCCACGGTCATCATCGCCCTGCTGTGCCTGCTGTTTTCCGACCTCAACTCCAACAAGGCCCTGGGCCCGGTGGCGGCGGCCGGCATTCTCTGCTCCCTCTTCGCGGCCCTGACGCTGCTGCCCGCGATGATGGCGCTGCTGGGCCGCTCAGTCTTCTGGCCGTTCCGCCCCAAGCTGCTGCCGGAGACGGAACGAGAGCCCGAGCTGGTCACCGGCCTCGAGGGCCAGAAGGGTCTGTGGCGCGCGACGGGCTCCCTCGTTTCCCGCCGCCCGCGGACCGTCTGGGCGGCTTCCGTGCTGCTGCTCCTGGTGGCTTCCGCCGGGGTCCTGCAGCTCAAGGCCAACGGCGTCCCGCAGACGGACGTCATCCTCGCCGCCTCTAACGCGGTCGACGGACAGGAGGCGCTGGCACGCCACTTCGACGCCGGATCCGGCAGCCCGGCGGTCATCGTCACGGACGAGGCCAAGGCGCTGGAGGTGCTGGACAAGATCAAAGCGACCGCCGGTGTCGGGGACGCCTACCTCTTGGCCGACGGCGGCGCGCCGATCATCACCGGCGCGCCGGCCGCTCCCGGCGCTCCCACCGCTCCTGCCGTACGGGACGGGAAAGTGCTGATCAACGCTACGTTGAACTTCGCTGCGGACTCCAACAACGCGGAAAGCGTTGTCGTGTCCCTGCGGCAGGACCTGAAGAAGATCAACGGCGGCGCGCTCGTCGGCGGTGTGACCGCTACGGCCCTGGACACGAACACCACCGCCCAGCGGGACCTCTTCACCATCATCCCGGTGGTCCTCGCGGTGATCCTCGTGATCCTGATGCTGCTTCTGCGCTCCGTGCTGGCCCCGGTCCTGCTGGTGGCCTCCGTGGTCCTGTCCTACGGCGCGGCCATGGGCGTTTCCGCCTTCGTGTTCAACAACATCTTCGGATTCCCGGGAGCCGATGCCACCGTTCCGCTCTTCGGCTTCGTCTTCCTCGTGGCACTGGGCGTGGACTACAACATCTTCCTGATGAGCCGCGTCCGCGAGGAATCCCTCAAACACGGCGCCCGGGCCGGCATCCTGCGCGGCCTGG
The DNA here is from genome assembly GCF_050157035.1 of Pseudarthrobacter sp. N5. Taxonomy (GTDB): domain Bacteria; phylum Actinomycetota; class Actinomycetes; order Actinomycetales; family Micrococcaceae; genus Arthrobacter. The sequence goes on along the minus strand of NZ_CP189593.1, from coordinate 3,906,568 downwards.
GCGTCACCGGCGGTGTTATCACCTCCGCCGGGGTGGTCCTCGCGGCGACTTTTGCGGCGCTGAGTGTCATCCCCATCATGTTCCTCGTGCAGCTTGCCTTCATTGTGGCCTTCGGAGTGCTGCTGGATACCGTGCTGGTCCGCTCCCTGCTGGTGCCGGCCCTGGCCTACGACATCGGCCCGCGCCTGTGGTGGCCCAGCAAGCTGGGCCGCCCGGAAACGGACGCTGCGGCGCGCGCTGTGCCTGCCGCCCAGGACGCTGAAACCGCGGACGCCGCCGTCGGCTAGCCGCAACCCCGAACCGCAGCCGCCGTCACTGAGCCTGGTCCCCCCACCACGCCACGGTGGCGGCAGCGGCTTCCTTCAGCGGCGTCGGCTGCAGCCCCAGGGCCGCCATGCTGGCGCCCGAATCCATCACAAAGGGCTGTTCGAACTGGTAAAGCGTCTCGGCCAGTTCGCGGGTTCCGGGCGAGAATACGCCCATCGCCCGGAGCGCCCAGCCCGGCACCGCGGAGACGCGCGGCTTCCGGGCGCCGGCGGCGGCGGCAAAGGCTTCCGCCATGTGCCGCTGGCTCAGCGCGGGGCCGGTCGGGGCGTGCCACACACGGTTCCACAGTGCACGGTCCCGGGCGGCCCTGATCATGGCCGCCGCCAGGTCAGGCACATAGGTGAAGGAGTGCGGCAGGTCGGCGCTGCCGATCACGACGAGGGATTTGCCCGCCAGGACCGGCCGCAGCATACGCTCGCCGGCGTGCGCCCCGCGGACCCGGGGTCCGAAGAAATCGCTAGCCACCACGCTCACGGTATCCGTCGCGGACGCCGCCCTCGCCTCGAGCAGCGCGGTGCGGATGCCCCGCTTCCCGCCCTGCGCCTCCCGCGGACCGGCCTCGCGCATCGGCCGTCCCGGCTCGCTGTAGGAATACAGGCTTTCCGGAAAAACGACGACGGCGCCCGCCGCGCCGGCCGCTGCCAGCACGCACTGTTCGGCGCCGGGCAGTTCCCTTTCCCAGGCGGCGGCGCTGTACTTCGAAGCGTGGATGCAGTGGAAGACGGCCTCGGCGCCGTCGACGAATCCGCGGAGCAAGGCAGGATCAGAGACGTCCGCCGCCCTCCGTTCGACGAGCGGGTGGTCCGGTCCGCTGCCGGACCGCGTAAGCACCCGCACCCGGTGACCGTTGCCGGCGAGCTGTTCCGCGACGGCCCAGCCGACGGGCCCCGCTCCGGTGACGACGTACGGGGCAAGCTCTCCGGGGCCGGCCGTCCCGGGCCGGGACGATTCGAACGCTGACATTGGATCTCCTTCTGGCTGGTGAGAGCACCGCTCTCACAACAAGAGTGGAACCACTGGTAGCGCATGTCAAGAGCAGTGCTCACATTTGTTGACACTGCTCTGCTTTGTGGAATGCTGGAATCATGCCACCGCCCGCAGCCGAGACCGCCACCCAAGCTCCAGCGCCGGCAGGGAAGCCAGCCACGCCCCGCGAGCGTGCCCGCGCCCAGACCATCGAGGACATCGTGAGGCTGGGCCGCGCGCACCTGGCGCTCCACGGGGCCGCCGCCCTGTCGCTGCGGGCCGTGGCCAGGGACCTTGGCGTTGTGTCCTCGGCGGTGTACCGCTACGTGGAAAACCGCGACGAGCTGCTGACGCTGCTCCTGATTGATGCGTACGGGGAACTCGGCGATGCAGTGGACACGGCGCTGGGCACGCTTCCGGAACATGATTTCCGCGGACGGTTTCAGGCCCTGGGCCGAGCGGTCCGGGCATGGGCGTTGCGCGAACCGGCCGGTTACGCGTTGCTGTTCGGCAGTCCTGTGCCGGGTTACCAGGCCCCGGCGGAGCGCACCACGGCCCCCGGAACGAGGGTCATCTACAGCCTTATGGCCATCTTCGATGCGGCATACCGCGCAGGCGGGCTGACCGAAGGTGAGCCGGCTGCCGGTGGGCTCACCGCAGAGCCTGTGGGCGCCGTCGGCCTGCCTTCTGACCTGTCCGCTGACATGGCGGCGATCCGCAGCGAACTCGGGCTGGCCGTTCCGGATGGCCTGCTGGCAAGGGGGGCCCTGGTGTGGACGTCACTGTTCGGCGCCATCAGTTTTGAGGTGTTCGGCCAGTACGGGCGCGATACGTTCGGCGCCCGCGATCAACTCTTTGAGCATCACCTGAAGGTCCTTGCGGATATCGTCGGGCTCGGATAGCCCACAGCGTGGTGGAAATAGCGGAGCATGAGCCGGCCCTCTGCAAAAAGCGTGATCGTGGCTTCCATCATCATTCCGCCGCCGGTGCTGATCTTCCCGCTGTTCCAGCACATGCAGTCCCTGAACCTGATCGACACTTACTGGGCGCTGATCCTGCCCCCGGTGAGCCACCCGCCCATGGTGTTCGCGCACATCGGGGCGTGGAACAACTTCCTGTGGCCCTTCATCTCCACCAACGAGAGTTCGCTGCTCACGCTCCCGGTGGGCCTCCAAGCCATCAAGAGCGCGTACGGCATCCAATCTGCCCAGAACATGGCGTCCGCGTTGCTGGCGGCGCTGCCGCTGATCATCGTTTTCCTGTTCTTCCAACGCCAAATCATTAAAGGAGTTGCCACCACGGGCCTCGCGGGGACCTGAGCCAGCGGGTTGTCCGCGTGGGGCCGGTGCCGGATATCTTCCGGCAGCCGAGGCCCCTGTTGCAGCCAACCGCTCCTCGGTAGACTGCCAGTGCGTCCGGACGGGCGCCCCAGTCCTCCAAAGGAGTGATCAAGCGATGACCGAAAACAGTGAATTCGACGCCGCAGACAAGCGCAGCAAGGCAGCCAGCGGGCAGGTCGCCGACGCGGACAGCGGCCAGTATGTTGAGGGCGACTACGGTGATGCGGGAACTGTGGGCGAGGAGCTTGCCGGGGAGTCCGAAGGGGATTACCCCGAGGGCGACTACGGCGACGGCGGAACCGTGGGCGAAGCGTCCGCTTCGGCTGCCGGCAGAGAATATCCAGAAGGTGACTACGGCAGGGCCGGAGCTGTGGGGGAAGAACCCGGCGCGGACCTTGACGGTGAATATCCCGAGGGGGACTACGGAGACGCCGGGACTGTTGGCGCAGAGCCGGAAGCGGCTTCGAGCGGCGATCCTGCCGCATCCGAGGGCGAAGACGCCGGCGACTCGTAGTGTGCAGCGTCGGGGTGGCGAGTTCACGCACAGCGAAACTGGGCTGACGCCGTCGTCGTAGGTCCTGAAAACCCTGAATTTCCGCGGAAGTTGCTGGTTCCCTGCTGGAAAAGTCGTGATCCAAATTCAAAGTTGAGCGTACTCCGCTCAACTTTGAATTGACTTTAATTCCGGCCTGAGTAAAGTTGAGTGCAGATCGCTCAATCAATGGGCGATGGCTCCTGATCTCGACAAGATCGATCACCGGGCACAAGCTCGATCACCGGGCGCCAGCAAGTTTCCAAGGAAAAGAAGGAAGCAACACATGTCACGTGCAGTAGGTATTGACCTCGGAACAACCAACTCCGTCGTCTCCGTTCTCGAAGGCGGCGAGCCCACCGTCATTGCCAACGCCGAGGGTGGCCGCACCACGCCGTCGGTCGTTGCATTCTCCAAGTCCGGCGAAGTCCTGGTCGGCGAGATCGCCAAGCGCCAGGCCGTCAACAACATTGACCGCACCATCTCCTCCGTCAAGCGCCACATGGGCACTGACTGGACCGTCGCCATTGACGACAAGAAGTACACCCCGCAGGAAATCTCCGCGCGTATCCTCATGAAACTGAAGAACGACGCCGAGAGCTACCTCGGCGAAAAGGTCACCGACGCCGTGGTCACTGTTCCGGCCTACTTCAACGACGCCGAGCGCCAGGCCACCAAGGAGGCCGGCGAAATCGCAGGCCTGAACGTCCTGCGCATTGTCAACGAGCCCACCGCGGCTGCACTGGCCTACGGCCTGGACAAGGGCAAGGAGGATGAACTCATCCTGGTCTTCGACCTCGGTGGCGGAACCTTCGACGTCTCCCTCCTCGAGGTCGGCAAGGACGAAGACAACTTCTCCACCATCCAGGTCCGCTCCACCGCGGGTGACAACCGCCTCGGCGGCGACGACTGGGACCAGCGCGTCGTTGACTTCCTGCTGAACCAGCTCAAGGTCAAGGGCATCGACCTCTCCAAGGACAAGATCGCCCTTCAGCGCCTCCGGGAAGCATCGGAGCAGGCCAAGAAGGAACTTTCCTCTTCCACCAGCACCAACGTCTCCCTCCAGTACCTCTCCGTCACCCCCGACGGCCCGGTCCACCTGGACGAGCAGCTGACCCGTGCCAAGTTCCAGGACCTCACCAAGGACCTGCTCGAGCGCACCAAGAAGCCGTTCCACGATGTCATCGCTGAAGCAGGCATCAAGCTGGCTGAAATCGACCACATCGTACTCGTGGGCGGTTCCACCCGGATGCCTGCCGTCTACGAGCTGGTCAAGGAACTCGCCGGCGGCAAGGAGCCTAACAAGGGCGTCAACCCGGATGAGGTTGTGGCCGTTGGCGCAGCACTCCAGGCCGGCGTGCTGAAGGGTGAGCGCAAGGACGTCCTGCTGATCGACGTCACCCCGCTGTCCCTCGGCATCGAAACCAAGGGCGGTGTGATGACGCACCTGATCGAGCGCAACACGGCCATCCCCACCAAGCGGTCCGAGACCTTCACCACGGCTGATGACAACCAGCCGTCGGTGGCCATCCAGGTCTTCCAGGGTGAGCGCGAGTTCACCCGCGACAACAAGCCGCTGGGCACGTTCGAGCTGACCGGCATTGCTCCTGCCCCGCGCGGCGTCCCGCAGGTGGAGGTCACCTTCGACATCGACGCCAACGGCATTGTCCACGTCTCCGCGAAGGACAAGGGCACCGGCAAGGAACAGTCCATGACCATCACGGGCGGCTCCAGCCTCTCCAAGGAAGACATCGACCGCATGGTCCGTGACGCCGAGGAGCACGCATCAGAGGACAAGGCACGCCGCGAGGCCACTGACACCCGCAACACCGCCGAGCAGCTCGCCTACTCGGTGGACAAGCTGATCGCCGACAACTCCGACAAGCTGCCGGAAGAGGTCAAGACCGAGGTCAAGGCCGACGTCGAGGCCCTCAAGGCAGCGCTCGAAGGCACCGATGACGCAGCTGTGAAGACCGCCTTCGAGAAGCTGCAGGCTTCCCAGGGCAAGCTCGGCGAAGCCATCTACGCGCAGGCCGGTTCGCCGGACGGCGCCACCAGTGCTGCCGGTGCAGAGGGTGCAGCGGGTACCGCGGGTAGTTCCTCCGGTGACAAGGCTGCTGACGAAGACATCGTCGACGCCGAGATCATCGACGAAGACACCGCAGAGAAGAAGAAGTAACCATGCCGCACCACGGTAACGAAGAAGAGCACTCTTCCGAGGACCAGCGGGACCAGGGCAACCAGCCTCAGAAGCCGGTCATCCGGGATAACCGCAAGGTTGATCCGGAGACCGGTAAGGCCCGCCACCCGGAGGGTGAGCAGCACGCCTGGCCGGCCACGCCCGCGGCAAAGCCTGCCGCTACCCCCGCGGCCACCGACGGCGACGCCCTTGCCCAGGCTGAGGAGATCCTCAACGGGGTAGAGGTGCCGGCCGAGGAATCCGTGGCCCAGGGGTCCGGTGTTGCGGAAGCAGCCGAGCTCAAGAACGATCTCCTGCGCCTGCAGGCAGAGTACGTCAACTACCGCAAGCGTGTTGAACGCGACCGTGCGGTGGCAGGGGAGATGGCCGTCATCGGCGTCCTGAACTCGCTGCTCCCCGTACTGGACGACGTCGACGCTGCACGCCAGCATGGTGATCTCGCGGACGGCCCGTTCGCCGCGATTGCCACCAAGCTGGAGACTGCGCTGAAGACGTACGGCCTGGTCCGTATTGATGAGACCGGGGTGGAGTTCGATCCCACCATCCACGAGGCACTCATCCAGCAGCCGGGCGAGGGCCTCGAGGTTGACACTGTCAGCCAAGTGCTCCGCTCGGGCTATAGGTCGGGGGAGCGCGTCCTCCGCGCAGCCCAGGTGATTGTGGCCGTTCCGGCTTAGTAGTACCCCATCGAGGTGACAGTTCGCGCCCATGTTTCTAGAGAACATAGGCGCGAACTGTCACCTCGGCACACAGACTTGAAAGGAAACGCCATTGGCTAGCCAGGACTGGGTGGACAAGGACTTTTACGCGATCCTTGGCATCGCCAAGGATGCTTCCGACGCCGACATCAAGAAGGCTTACCGGAAGCTGGCGCGCAAGTACCACCCGGATACCAACTCCGGAGATGCGGCTGCGGAGAAGCAGTTTAAGGACGTTTCCGAGGCGTACTCGGTACTTTCCGATGCCGAAGACCGGCAGCAGTATGACGCCATCCGTGCCATGGGCAGCGCCCGTTTTGCTCCCGGCGGCGCTGGCGGGGCCGGCAACGGGGGCTTCGAGGACATGTTCGGCGGACTGTTCAACAGCGCCGGCGGCGGACGACGCCCCAGCGGCTATGGCAACGCCGGCGGCCTGCCTCCCGAGTTCGCCGATCTGTTCGGCGGCGGCGGCTTTGGCGGCCAGACTGGTTTCCAGCGGGCGCCC